>JBDTJR010000001.1:0-6197 GCA_039935735.1 Chthoniobacterales bacterium
AGCCGCATTGCGAAATTCGATCTCGCCTTTACTTTTCTCCGTCGTATGGGCGTCGGGGGCATCGGCGACATCATCTTCACCATCGAGCACTTCAAAACACCTGCGTGCACCAGCCGTGGCTCCTTCCAGAGCCCATGCGGTATAGGTCAGCTGTTCGAGTGGTTGATAAAGTGCTGCGATGTAAGAAACAAAGACCGTCAATACTCCCAGCGTTATGTGATGATTGAGCACCTGAACCGCGCCGACATAATAAACAAGCGCCGTTCCGAGAACCATCAACGTGCCGACCACCAATGCACTCTGCACGGAGGTAAGACTCAGCTTGAGATTTGCCTGAAGGCTTTGAGAGGCGCGGCTATGAAATTGACGGACTTCAAAATCCTCTCGTCCAAAGGCCTGAACCATTCGTATGGAGCTCAGTCCCTCCTGGGCTATCGTGAGCAAATCGCTTTCACGCTCCTGAATCGTCGTGGATTGCTGCCGTATCCGGGAGGAATAATAATGAATAACGAAAGCGACAACAGGCATCACTACCACAGAAACGAGCGTAAGCTTCCAGTCATTGACAAACATGATACCGAGAGTCGCAATCAAAAGAAGTATAGATGAAAATATGCTGGTGAATCCCTTGTTGTAGATTGTCTGGATCGCCTGGGAATCATAGGCTACGCGAAAAGAAGAATCCGCACTCCGACGCGTATCGTGGTATTTCAGCGAAAGCGACTGGAGATAAGCATACAGCTCCGTCCGAAGGCGAAGCAATGCATGCAAACCGACTCGGATGAAGAGATAATTTGAAATCAAATTGACGATTCCCAGCAGCAGCTGAATGACCACAAGCGCTACACAGAGCCAGAGGATGATAGAGACCTTGCTCATCCCACTGGTCAGATGCTGAAGTCTCGCATGCGTAGCGGCATTTCCCGCCAACAGGTCAATAATATATGCGAGTGGCCATGGCTTCAGGACATTAAAGCCAATGGCTAGAAGAGAGAAAAACACTCCACCTGCGGAAGGGACCACATAGGGCCGGAAATAACGCAATGTGCGGCGATAAATCGACATCCCTCAAAGCAGTAATGAATCCGTGCCCTGAAGCAAAGTATAATACCATGAAAAACAGCACCTTTTGCATGTTTAAACTACTGGATTTCCCTTGCTCAGAAGCGGTATTTTGGTGACCTTAAGAAAGGTTCAAGCTTCTTAATCAACTTTTCGCGCGATCATGGATACACTCCCCCCTGAGGAGACAAACCCTAACCCGCCGCACGATATCCGGCAGGATGGCACCATGCTCCTGCGTGTATCGCCGGATGATGTTGTACTGTACGCCAATCATGCGCTGGCTCGTTATATCGGTGTATTAAAAACTCGGGTTATTGGTGCCCCGATTGAGGTGCTGCGGAACTTTTTCAAAGGCGAGCTTGCCGAGTGCATTCGCAGACCGGAGCGCGGCAAGAGCGCCAATCGTCTGGCAACCGATCCCGATGGAAGGGTCTTCGAGGTCAAAATGTATTCCGAAGGGGGCGTGTTGGATATCATCATCGATGATGTTACGGATCTGGAAGCGATTACACGGCCGGTGCGCAATCCCGCCGGTTTATCCACCGAGATGTGGGATGAAGAGGAGCTTCGCCTCCTGCGCCAGCCGGAAAGAAGGTACATCAGCGTAAGCCATACGCGTTTATGGAACCTGGGGAATCTTTCCGATACGGCGGCACCCGCCGAGTTACGCGTGATGATGAACGCCTTTGTCGAAGAGGTCGCAGATGCCATCGCCGAAAACACCTCTGCGGCGTGTACTACCTCGACGGAGACAGTGCTCGGTATTTACGGCGCACCGCGCTACTTCCTGGATCACGGGCTTCGCGCGGTAAAGTCCGCCTGCGACCAGATGCAAAAGCTCGACGAATTGCGAAATGCTTTTTCAAAACAGGGCCACGAGTTACCTCCCGCGGCGATTGCCCTTGCGAGTGGAGAAGCTGTGCTGGCGACGATTGGAGTCACAGGCAAACAGGAATTTTCGGCGGTTGGAAAACCCGTCAACACTACGGAACGACTTTCCACGCTTGCGAGACCGAATGAAATTCTTCTGACCGAGGAAACTCTCCATGCGGCGCTAAACTGCCTGCCACCGGGATGGCAATCCATCCGCGCAGAATCCGAGGATGATCCGAATCTCGACGATGTGAACTACAACGGCGCGGAGATCAGCGCACTGCCCGAATCGTTGCGCAAAGTCGTTTATCTGATCGGCCCCGGCATCGAGGATAATATCGACCTCGTGGAGTTTTTCTTTTGCTACCTTTACTGCGTCAAACTCCCGGAAGAGAGAAAACCGCAGGTGATTCTCTCCGTGGTGCGCCCTCAATCCAGCGGTTCCTCCATCGAGCTCGATGATGAAAATGTGGTCAGCACGCATTCCATCCGCATGCTTGGAAAGTATCGCCTGATCGAAGCGATTGGTCGTGGCGGCATGGGGCAGGTCTGGCGGGCGCAGGATCGTTTCGGAAACTCCGTGGCGATCAAGGTATTGAACTCCGGGGAAGGCGCCTCCGATGCGCAGCTTCGCCGCTTCAAACGAGAGGCCGAAGTGATGGCAAAGTTGCCACATCGCAATATTTGCCGCATTTATGAAATCGGAGAGTTCGAAGGGGTCACTTTTATCTCCATGGAATTTGTGGCTGGCGTTGCGCTTTCTGATCTACTTTATACCAAGCCCGCTGACGAAGCTGCGGATACGGATCTTTCGCATTTGATTCGCAATGTGCGCGAGGAACGTTCCCACACATCACTACTTCCCTCGGATGCGGAAGCCGAAAAAGAAGCGCTGCTTCGTCCGAAGGAAAGCAGGATTCTCCCCTTCCAGCAGACGCTGCATATTATCGGACAAATCTGCGACGCGTTGCAGTTCGCACATGAACACGGGGTGCTCCATCGCGACTTAAAGCCCGGAAATATTCTCTTGCGCGAAGACGGAGAACCACTCGTCGCGGATTTTGGACTCGCGAAACTGGAAGGTGGCGATGCGAGTTTCTCACTTTCGCTTTCCGGTCATGTGGTGGGCACGATCGAAAACATGGCACCCGAGCAGGCGATCTCAAGCAAAGAGGTGGACGAACGCGCGGATGTGTACGCCATCGGCACCATCCTTTATCAATTGCTGACGGGCAGACGGTATTTTGAAGCCACAGGGAACCTTGTCTCCGACGCTCAGGCACTTCAGACTCACCAGCCTTTACGCCCCCGGTTTTATAATAAAAATATCGACTCGGACCTTGAAGTCGTCACTCTCAAGGCGCTCCGCAGTGACCGCAACGAGCGCTATAGGAATGTTGCCGCCTTAAAGGCGGATCTCGATCGCTATGTGCAGGGCGAGTTAATCTCAGCCAAGCCTGTTACTGCGTGGGCCCTTGTCAGAAAGAGCGTCCGACGAAACAAACTCGTCTCCGCAGTGATCGCGACATCCGTCCTCATTTTAGTCGGCTTTGGTCTGGCATTTATTATCGAACTCGACTTAACAAACAAAAAGCTTGTGGATGCGGTGAACGAGGCAAACGCCCGAAGAGAAGAGTCGAGAGGAAATGCCGAATTGGCACGTGAAAAGGCCAGGATTGCCGAAGAGAGCGAAAAAACCGCACAGGAAAATGCCCGTCTCGCTGCAGAAGGGGAAAAACATGCCAGGACAGCCGAGGTTGAAGCAGATGTTGCTCGTAAAGAAGCCAAGTTTGTCAAGAAATTTGCCGAAGGACAGGTAGAAGAAGCCGCCGCGAAAAGCTCCGAACTGCGGACACAGCTTACAAAGCAACAGGAGAAACAAGACCAGCAAACCGCACGTGACAGTCTTGCCATGTTACAGGAAGACCACCAGCACCCTTCAAATGTCAGCAGCAACCCGGAAACCTCTCCCCTCTGGCAGGAGGCTCGCAATGCCTATGTGGAACCTTACATAGGAAAAAACTTCACGCAGAAAAAACCGGAAGCGGTGATTGAGCAGATCAATCACACCATGGCGCTTGTAAATAGCGTTCTACTCAAGTATCCGACATTTGCTCCGGCATGGTTCATGAAGGGGCGACTTCACCTTGCCTGTATGGAGCTGGATTCCGCACTCGAAACCTTTGAACTGGCGAAGCAGTATATCCCACCCGACGCCCCGCGACCACAGGGGGAGGATTTGAATGCGCTGATCGAAGTCGCACAGAATCTTAAAAAAACAAACCGTGAACCCTTCCAGACAGGAGCCCAGTTACTTAATGACAATAATACCGGAGTGTTTAACTACACGACGATCCAGATTTTAAATTACTTCGCTGACCATTCGGGATATCGCCCCGGCAGTCGACTATCCGGTAATGTATTAAACCGCATGCCCACTCCGGAAGAAGTCAATCTTTCGATCGTGCTGAACTCCAAAGAACATCCCCCTAAAGTCAGCATTCAAATGGATCCCGACCGGCCCGACTCTTTTCGCCTGAAGATCGAGGATGCCGCTGGCGTGGATAGCCTGGCTCCGCTACGGAAAATAAAGATCAGTCAATTCACTCTTCATGGATGTCCCACCGTTGACTGGCCCGTGATCGACCAGATGGGGCTTGATGAACTTGATCTTGCGCACAGCAAGGTGGAGAAAATTTCCGTACCGACCTTTACAAGCCAATACGCAAAACTACGTGTACTCCGTCTCGCGGATACCGGGATCACAAACATTACCGCGCTGGCACAAATGCCAATGCTTGAAATAGTCGATCTTGCCCGTACGCCCGTCAGCGACCTTTCTCCGTTGCGCGGAAAACGCCTGAAAGAAGTCAGCGTGTGCGGAACAGCCGTGACCGATATCGCTCCAATAGCGCAAAATTACCTGCGCGTTCTCGATATCACGGATGCACCGATCAAAACACTCGCTCCACTACGAATGAGCCTTCTGGAAACGCTCATTCTCAGCCTCCAACAGATCCAAAACCCCGATCTGATCAGCTCATTAAAAGGGATCAAAAGCCTTAAAGTGATCCGCACCGTGGATGATCCCATCGATCAATCGAGCGCGGACTTCTGGAAACGTTATAATGCGGGGGAATTTGGGACTCCCGCCCTTTAAAAACAGGCTTTAAGTAATTAAAAATGAAAATTTTTAATTTATTTTAAATTACTTATTATTAATATCTTACAACGGTATTTTGATCAAAATACGGTTACTTCTCAAATGTTTTTTGAACGAAGCAACCGGAGAGATGTCTAATGACGTTAAATATATAAAGACAACATTATGAAAACCCCTACCCGTAAATCCAAAAAGACCGCTTATAACCTTGGGGATCTGGTGGCAGCGATTGGCTCTTATGCCAAAAATAGCCGCGAAAGCCTTGCCACACTGGTCGATCTCCTGGAAAGCGGACAGGTCAAATTTCTTAATCACGGAAAGCTCCAGCGCGTGCACGTGAAGGTAGGACGCTAAAACTACGCCTTATAGGGTTACTTTTTCATCAATAATTTTCCGGGGGGAAATCGCTCACCTGCTGCGCCGCCATCGCGACGTGGCGGGTGAGTGTAATTTTTTAAAGGGCAGCGGTAAAAAAAGACTTCCCAAGGGGACGCCGCTTTCGGGTAGTGTGCGCAGGTGATTACACGCTATTCGTTGCCAAAAATGCGCCACCTCTGGTCAGAGGAGCGCAAGTTCGAGATCTGGTTGGAAATTGAGACGCTTGCCTGCGAAGCCATGGCCGAGCTCGGCCAGATTCCCGCAGAGGACGCCAAAACCATCCGCGAGAAGGGTGGCTTCTCGATTCCTGAAATCAAGGAGATCGAAGCTCGCACGAATCACGATGTCATCGCCTTCCTGGAATGTGTCGCTTTGCGCGTAGGACCGGCGGCACGCTGGATTCACCAGGGGCTTACTTCTTCGGATATTCTCGATACCACGCTCGCCGTACAGATGCTGGAATCCTGCAACATGCTGCTTGAGGACCTCAAAGCCTTGCAGGCCGTAGTTGCCAAAAAAGCGATCGAATATAAACACACGCCGATGATCGGGCGCAGCCATGGCATCCATGCAGAGCCAATCACCTTCGGACTGAAACTTGCGCTCATGTATGATGAGTTTGGCCGTGCGATAGAGCGGATTATCGAGATGCGTGAAAGAGTGCGCGTCGGAAAAATCAGCGGCGCGGTAGGAACCCATGCGCATCTTGATCCACAGG
>JBDTJR010000002.1:0-3565 GCA_039935735.1 Chthoniobacterales bacterium
AACGCCCTCGGCGACATCGCGCGTGTGGAAAGCGCGGGTTCCAAACCCACCGGCTACGTGCATCCGAAGGCCGTGGAAGTCATGCAGGAAATCGGCATCGATATTTCCGCGCACCGTTCCAAAAACATGAGCGAGTTTCTCGATCAGAAAATGGATACCGTCATCACCGTTTGCGGAAATGCCGATCAGGCCTGCCCCATGTTTCCCGGTCAGGTACATCGCTACCACTGGGGTTTCGACGACCCCGCTCACGCCACCGGCAGCGAGGAAGAAATCCTGAATGCCTTCCGCCGTATCCGCGACGAAATGAAACGCGTCTTCGAAGCCTACGCCGCCGGATTAAAAACCTCCAAAGCCGTCTAGCGAGAAGAGCTTCTCTTTCGTAAGGCCTGCGGATGCGCATTATACGCCGTGATATCCGCACAGCCAATACAAGCTTTGGGAGAACTAAACGGGATTAAGAGGATTAAGAAAATTAACAGTGAGAAAACTGGAAGAGAGGGACGGGAAGTAACAAGTCATAGCTTCGAGCGTCTCATTCAGGAATTTTGAATTTCCCCGTCAATCCGGTAAATCCTCTTAATCCCGTTTAGTTCGCCTACGCAGCCCTCTTCAGCTTCGTCTTCGACTTCGCCTTGCGCAATTCCTCGCGGCGGGCGGTCACGCGGGCGATGACTTTATCGCGGTTTGCCTCGTACCAGGTTTGTTTGCGGTCCGCTTCCTTTTTGCGGAAGGTCTTCGATTCCCAGTAACGCTCCGTGAAAGTCTTGACGCGAACTTTCTTCTTCGGCTTCTTGCGGTTTTTCAGATACCACTCGCGCTTGCGCTCCGCCTCTTCCTTCCGGAATTTCGCGGATTTATTATAGCGCTTGCTGTACGATTCCTTCGCACACTCCCGATGTTTCTTTTCGTCCGCGTATGGCACAGATTCAGAATTACCCAACTGCCCGAACCGCAACAAGGGCAAAAACAGGGCAGGGGAGTTGAACCGCGGAGGCGCAGAGGCGCGGAGAGGGGAAGTGAAATGGAGGGACAACCTCCGGCATGTCCCATTATAGATTTATCCGAATGTCACGCACCACAGGCAAATAATGGGTCAAGCCGGAGGTTGACCCTCCATTGAAAATACTTCCCAAACTCTCCCGTTCCCCCTCCGCGTCTCTAGAAAAGGATGAGCCTGTCAAAGGCCTTGAGTTAATCGAAAGGTCGAATCCCGCACCTCTGCGTTTCACATCTCCCCTTTGCGGAACGCGCTGGGGCTGCGGCCGTATTCCTTGAAGAAAGCCGGGTGGAAATAATGATCGCTGGAAAATCCGCAGGACAGCGCCACTTCCTTCACGCTTACCGTGGTATACCGGAGAAGATGCGTCGCTTTGTTCATGCGCAGTTTATTTAAAAACCGCTTCGGGCTTTCCCCGGTCTCGCGCCGGAAGAGTTTTCGGAACTGCACGGCCTTTATATCGACGATGGCCGCGAGGCTTGTGACTGTGAGGTCCGGCGAGGCGAAGTCCCGCTTCATCGTTTCGATCGCCAGACTCACGCACGGATCTCCCGTCGGCGCCTCCGCGAGCATTTCCGGCCATTGGGTTAATTGATAGGCGAGTATCTCCCGCAGGATCGCCGCCCCGTGGATATTCCCCGCCTGGGGATTGCTGTTTAGCAGGCATACCAACTCCTTCAGCGGCCCCACCCAGGATTTTAAATCCGGCAGCTGCCCGAGATACGAGGGGAAACGCGATAGAAGATTGCGCCCCCATTGATCATGAATATAGCAGTGCAGCGTGATCTGCTCCATGTAGGCAAACTTCCCGCCAAAACTCAGGCTCTGGGTCATATTCTCCGGTATCATCAGAAACTCCCCCGGTCTCACAGTGTATTCCCGGTCTCCTATGACCCCCCGCAGATTCGCATAAAACGGAAAGACAAACATACTGTCAGGAATCTTTCTCGGTGAGACGCTCCACGACGGTTTCAGCATCCAGTATGCTCCCGAAACGATGGTGATTTCATAATTCAGCATCAGCGACTGGAGAGAGGAGCGGTGACCCGCATCCAGATAATCGCTAAGCGTAGTGTCTTCCTGCAGCCGGAGATTCCTGGTCGCCATAAAAGTATCGCTTTTCGCAATATTTCCCATCCAAGCCTGTTTCACGTGTAAATACCAGTTTCAAATCTGTAAGAAGGGGGCGAAAAGTAGTTTTTGAGCTACAATCACAGTGTCGTTTTTAATGCCATGATGTCGCTTTTCGGACTATGAGAGACAACAGAGGATGATATTTATTACTCTGTAGCTAACCCCTGTCATCCCCATGAAGAGAAAAGTAAAAATCAGTTTCCTCTGCACGCTCGCCGCCGCCGCATGCCTTGCATTACCTGCACGAGCCGCGACCTTGCAGGAGTGGCTCTTCGATCAACCCGCGGTCGGCGCGAGTTTCACCACCGTCAATCAAGTCCCCGGCGGCAACACCCCCTCCCAGCAAAAGCATTACCCGACGGACAGCTTTGCAAATCTCCAGGTCGCCGGCGGAAAATGGGCCGCCAGCACCGGCATGCTGCAACTGAATACTCCCACGATTCAGAACGCCATCGCTTACGGGGCGAGCAGCATTGATTTCTCCACCCTCAGTGCCTTCACGATCGAGATGTGGATCAATCCCTCCTCCTCCACGCAAAATGGCGATATCATCAATGTCGACGGCCACATCCTGCGCACGTATGGGAACAACCCCGCCGGACTGTATCTCCTGGGCTTGAATTATAATTCAAACGGTGGCAACAACTACGCCACCAGCGGCTACGTCTTCCTCGGCGCGGCGAATCAATGGATGGATATCGCCATGACATGGGACAACAGCTCAAACATGGTGAAAATTTATCTCAATGGCGTATTGCAAAACACCAGCGCCATGACCTCGCCCATCAATAACAACGCCAATGTGAGTATCGGCGCTTTCGGTCCGAATAACACCCCCTATCAGGGAGATATCGACGAGATCCGTATCAGCGATGTCGCATTGCTCCCTGGCGACGGCTCCGGAAACGGCACCATCGCATGGAACGCCAGCCTCGTTGCCGCTGTTCCCGAACCCGGGAGCCTCGCCTTGCTGAGCATCAGTGCAGTCGCCTTCGTAGCGTGGAAATCCCGCCGCCGTTCATAGGATTCTCCTCTCCGAGGTAGGGCGTGCTCACCGAGCGCGCCGCAGATACCGCGCAGGATGAATGGAACGCGCCATATTATAATAAAAATATGCCTTCTTTCCGCGGCGCGCTCGGTGAGCACGCCCTACCTTCAGAAAGTAACTTCAGTCCCAAACCTTTGCTTTCCCCCCTCCGCGTCTCCGCGTTTGCCATTCCGATCTCCCGATCTCCATGCCTACGGCTGCACGTTGTGCAGGCTATTTGCAGGTGCTATTTGGATGAGGAGTGACCTGCCATCTCCGCTATCGCTCCGATTCAGTGCTGCCACGGGCTTCGATTCCGCGGTTAATTCTTCCGCATCTACGCCACCGCTTTTTTCTTCAGCAATTCATGGAGCACATCGAAGGCCGCAGGTTTGACGAGATGG
>JBDTJR010000003.1:0-19840 GCA_039935735.1 Chthoniobacterales bacterium
GGAGCGACGCTTTCACCTGACAACGGGCTACACCGTTCTCGAAGCGATTCATCAATTAAAAATTGAGAGGGTAAAGCATCTCCTCATTACCACTTCATTGAATATCGATGAGATTTCTCACACCACCGGTTTCTCAAGCATGCCCTATATGATCACTTCATTCCGCGGTCTCGTCGGCACCACGCCCAACCAGTACCGCATCCGTTTTCAAACGGGAGCCCTCTTTCCTTCCCCACCTCGCAATCATAAACTCAAAAGCCGATAACGGCTTGCTATTGAATCCGCTTTGACTTGTGGCTACCATGCCGGCTCATGCGAAAGAGGCCCTGCGTATTTTTCGGTCTTAACACTACTACGCGTTATTCGCGGAGTGTTTATAAAGGCGCATGTGACTACTTTATTGAAAAAGGCCTTAATTTCGAATTAGGACTTCCACTTAGTGACGAGCTCCGAAGAGAAACCGCACGCGCCGTCAAGGGGATCATTGTAATCGCGGCCAGCGCAACGGTTCAAAACACCCTTGCCTCTTACGGAGTGCCCGTCGTGAATGTTTCCAGCAAGCTCCTCTCCCCGAAACTTCCCTCGGTATTTGGCGATCATGAAATGGCGGGACTCATGGCCGCAAAGGATCTTCTAAATTGCCGTTTCCATTCCTTTGCATACTACGGCCGCACAAAGTCAGGATCTTACGCCATGCTCGGTCGTGGTTTTAAAAAAGTGATTAAAGAAGCGGGATTTTCCTGTGCGGTGAGAATGGAGCCTGTGCAGGCAATCGAAGGATTAAGCTACCCTCTCCAAAAAAAGCTTCTCGAATGGATAAGCAATCTTCCGAAACCTGTGGGGATTTTTTGTGGAAACGATTGTGACGCATGGGAAGTGTGCAATGCCTGCGACCTGCTTGATCTCAAGATCGGACTGGATGTCGGCATCGTGGGGTATGGAAATGACGAGCTTTTTTGTCTTACACGTCACCCTCAGTTATCCAGCGTAGAAAGCCGCCCGGACTTGATTGGCTATGAAGCGGCAGCTTTACTGCATCGACTCATGCGGGGCGCCCGCCCTCCAAAAACCCCTATCCTGATTCCTCCTGCCGGAGTGGTTCAGCGCGCTTCAACGGATACTTTTGTAAGTCAGGATCGTCATGTTACAATGGCCATAGAGTTTATCCGTCAAAACATTGACCAGCCTCTCAAGGTTGAGCAGATTTTTAAGCATGTCCCTATGTCACGTCGCACTCTGGAGCGACACTTTCACCAAAGCACGGGCTATACGGTTCAGGAAGCTATCAATCAGTTGAAAATTGAACGCGTCAAACACCTGCTCATTACCACTTCCATGAAAATTGATGAAATCGCTCATAACACAGGATTTTCGAGCATGGCTTACATGATCACTTCGTTCCGCAGCAATGTCGGCATCACCCCGAAGCAGTATCGCGTTCGCTTTCAATGTAGCTCATCCTTTTCCTTCACCCCCACAAATGCGCTTTCTTTAAAAAGATAAACACCGGTAACGAGGCTAAATCGTTGCTTTCCGAATGTTTTACCGTGTGAAATAATAACCACCAGAATACCCAATCTTGTATGTCCGATCTTTCCACCCAGCTCAAACAGGCCGTTGCCGATAAAACCCTCCTGGAATCTTCTCGAAAAAATATCCAGGCACTCCTGGATCGCAGCGAAAATCCACTTTATCGCCAAAGCATTGAGGAACTTGCCAATACCGAAAACTGGGAGGAACTCAACAACCGCTTTTTTCGCACCATCGCATTTGGAACCGGAGGATTACGCGGCAAAACCATAGGCGCTACCGTAACTTCTGCTGAACAAGGCAAACCACAGCCACTGGATCGTCCGCAATTTCCCTGCGTGGGAACGAATGCGATGAACGAATATAACATCAGCCGTGCAACGCAGGGCCTCGCTGCGTATTTGAAAGAATGGTTTAAAAAAGAAGGCCTCACAGCATGTCCAAAGGTCTGCATCAGCTATGATACACGTCATTTCTCCACGGAGTTTGCGGAACTGGTAGCCAAAGTGCTGGTGGAAAACGGCTGCGATGCGTTGCTTTTTGAATCGCCGCGTTCTACGCCGGAACTTTCTTTCGCCGTCCGTATGCATGGAGCAAGCGCAGGAATCAATCTCACTGCGAGCCATAACCCTCCGCAATACAATGGCTACAAAGTTTACTTCAACGACGGTGCGCAGGTTGTCGAGCCTCACGCCACGGGCATCATTGATAAAGTCAATGCCGTGGAAAGCGAAGTTTACGAACCTCTACCGGAAAATCAGCGCGGTAAGCGTGTAGTCCTCGGCGCGGAAACGGATGAAGCCTACATGGAGCGCCTGAAAACTCTAGTGCTTGATCCCGAGCTTGTTCGTAAGGAAAGCCGCCTTAAGATTGTCTATACACCACTTCACGGTACGGGTGCCGTGATTATTAAGCCAATGCTTCAACGCCTTGGTTTTAAATGCATTACCGTCCCGGAACAGGAAATTCAAGACGGACGCTTCCCCACCGTCAAAGCCCCAAACCCCGAATATCCCGAAGCGCTTTCCATGGGCATTGCGCTCGCGGAAAAAGAGAATGCGGATCTCGTCGTCGCCACCGATCCGGACGATGACCGCATGGGAATTGCCGCCCGTGACGCGAAAGGAAAACTTCAATTACTCACAGGAAATCAAATCGGTTCGCTCATGGCATGGTATCGCACCAATCGCTATTTCGAACTCGGCGTGCTTTCCGAAAAAAACCGCGCTCATGCGGTAATCATCAAGACATTCGTCACGACGGATCTCCAAAAAGCCATTGCAAAGAAATTCGGTGTGCATTGCGTGGAAACGCTCACGGGTTTCAAATACATCGGTGAAAAACTCGGAAAATACGAACGTGGTATTCCCGAAAATCTTCGACGTCACTATACCGCATTGAGTGAGGCGGAAACCCGCGCACTTCGTCTGGAACATTCCTTCTTTTATATTTTCGGCGGCGAGGAAAGCTACGGATACAGCGGCTCAGACTTCGTTCGCGACAAGGATGGAAACAGCGCGGTCGTCATGTTTGCCGAAGTGGCCGCCTATGCCAAATCGGTTGATAAAACATTACCCGAATTGCTCGATGAAATTTACCGAAATTTCGGCTTCTATCTGGAACGCAGCGAATCTCTGACCTACGACGGTGCAGAAGGCGCGGCAAAAATTCAAAAACTCGTAAACTCATACGCCACTCAACCTCCTAAATCCATGGATGGTGCCGCCGTGCAGAAAATCCAAAACTTCGCCAAAGAGGATATTCATGACAGCGAAGGCGATCTTATCCCCAAGGAGTCCATGCTGATCATGGAGATCGAGGGTGACATTCGTATCGCGGTACGTCCCTCGGGAACCGAGCCAAAAATCAAATATTATCTTTTCGGAAGCGAAACGCCAAAAGCGGGCGAGAATCTCGAAGAGGTTAAATCCCGCGTCGCTGGCCGCATGGAGCGTCTATGGCAATGGCTGAAGACGGATGTGGATACAAGACTGGCTTCCTAGGTCAGCTTGCTGTCTGCACGGTGCGCAGCTGAATCTCTCCGGGGTCTAGCTTAAGCGCTCGTTCTGCCACGTGCAGAAAACCATCCGCCGCATCCGTAAGCGCCACTTGAAGCTGCCCTCGTTGCTCTCCAGAACCGAAGGCATCATTTTTTTCCAACAGATCACGTACCGCGATGGCACAATTCTCCGCCGAATCCACCAGTGCGACATTGTCACCGACAACTCGCTGGATCGCCTGCTTGAGAAGCGGATAATGCGTACAACCCAGCACAAGCGTATCAATGCCTTCTTCGAGCAGCGGATGGAGATAGCGCTTTAAAAATTGATCCGTAAGTGGATCATCCAGCATTCCTTCTTCAATCAGCGGGACGAGCAGTGGACATGCGCGGCGCTTCACCTGAAGATTTGGATTCAGCGCATGGATCGCCTGCTCGTAAGCCCCACTGGCAATGGTCGCCTTGGTACCAATGACACCGATCACACCATTTTTTGTAGAGCGTACCGCGGCCTCCGCGCCGGGTGCGATTACGCCAAGGACAGGGACTTTGCATTCCGTTTTCAATCTCGGGAGTGCCAATGCGGAAGCCGTGTTGCAGGCGACAACGATGACCTTGGCGTGTTCGGCCAGCAGCAACTCGCTGATCTCGGTACTGTAACGCTCAATGGTCGTGCGACTTTTGCCGCCGTAGGGAACACGTGCTGTATCCCCCAGATAAAAAACATTTTCTGAGGGCAGAAGCTTTCGGATCGCCGAAACCACCGTCAGGCCTCCCACTCCCGAATCAAATACTCCGATAGGATTTTGAGCAGTCATGACTTTTAACTTCGGATCATTTGGATTTTTCACTGACAATGGGAGTCTCCTTAAGATTGGTTTTTACAGACGATTCATCGAGCGGATTTTTCTCGGCTTCATCCAGTGCAGAAATGGAAAGTCTTCCTGCCAATGCCGCAGCACCTTTGGAGACGACACTTTGCGTAGGAATACTCACCTCAGGCGCGGGAGCAGGGGGTGGTGCCGAAGCTAATTCTCCTCCCTCATGTGCTACCATGTGTTTATAATTTCCGATGGCTTCCGTGATTGATTGCGCCATGCGTTGTCGATAGTCAGGAGTCGCGAGGACTGGCCCGTCCTTATCCACAAACCCCCCTTCAAGAAGCACTCCAGGAATTGTTACTTCACGAATGACCAAAAATCGTGCCCGCTTGATACCCCGGTCAAACAGTCTCAGATTGCGCAGCATGGCGGAATGCATGAGCGTCGCGAGTGCGATATTTTCCGGATCTCGAACATTGCCGGCATGTTCGCGCAAATCCGAAAAACTCACCCGCTCCGCATCCATGGAAGGTACACCACGTGGCGCGAGTGCATAGGTTTCTATGCCATTCCCTCCGGGGGTATTGCTTTTATTGAAATGAATACTAATGAAGACCGCGTCCTTGCATCGATTTGCGATGGCCGCGCGGGTTTCCAGCGGGATAAGCTCGTCACTCTGCCGAGTCATCCGCACCTGATACCCTTGTTGCAAAAGAAGCTTTCTTGTCCGCAGGGCTACATCGAGTGTAAAATCCTTTTCACGGCCATAGACACTCGTCGCCCCGCTGTCATTACCACCATGGCCCGCATCAAGAACAACCGTGGTTAAGGTTCCCACATTCTTTATTTTTCCAGGCCGCATCACGGGTTCGATGATTTTACTCACATCCATGCCCGAAA
Source organism: Chthoniobacterales bacterium (assembly GCA_039935735.1). Lineage (GTDB taxonomy): Bacteria > Verrucomicrobiota > Verrucomicrobiia > Chthoniobacterales > JBDTJR01 > JBDTJR01. The sequence goes on from JBDTJR010000003.1 coordinate 5,251, forward strand.
TCAGGATTCGCCCATTATGCTCCACAATGGGAAAACACAGGATCAATTTTACATTATTAATGATAATTTCCCGTGTTCCAGCCTGTCCGGTAAGCTTTTTATTTGCCGAAGAAAGGACGAATTTTTTCCCGTCCAGAATCTCCTCCTTAAGTTGATAAAAGGCCGCCAGGTCCTCGATCGGTACATGCCGACGCCCGTCATATACAATGACTTCCCATGCGCGCACCGTCGCAGGAAAGCAAAGCGCGGCCAAAATAATGAAAATCCATGCCCCCCGTGGCATAGTCGAAGAGGGTGGGTGCATGGGCTATTGATGGCAAGCCGTTTTTGACGCCGCCGTCATATCCTGCTACACCGTAAGGTTTACAAACGCAAAATGACCGAAATTTCAAAAGCATACGAGCCACAGGCAGTGGAAGAAAAATGGTACGCAGCATGGCTGGCCGCCAACTGTTTCAAGGCCGACGCCAAGTCCTCAAAGCCGGCTTTCTCCATGGTCATTCCGCCTCCGAATGTCACCGGCATCCTTCATCTCGGCCACGTTTTAAATAACACGATGCAGGATATTCTCTGCCGTCACGCACGCATGCAGGGGTGTGAAGTTCTCTGGCTGCCGGGCACGGATCATGCAGGTATTGCCACACAGACTGTCGTGGAGCGCACGCTCAAAAAAGAAAAAGGACTACGCCGCCGCGATATCGGACGGGAAAAATTTCTCGAACACATCTGGGAGTGGAAAAACAAGCACGGCGGAATCATCATCAACCAGTTGAAAAAACTGGGATGTTCCTGCGACTGGTCGCGTGAGCGTTTCACCATGGATGAGAATTATTCGAAAGCCGTCCTCCAGGTTTTCGTAGACCTTTATAAGGAAGGTCAAATTTATCGCGGTAAACGCATGGTAAACTGGTGTCCCGCCTCACTCACTGCGCTCTCCGATGAAGAAGTCATCATGAAGCCGCAGCGAGGTCTGCTGTATTACTTTAAAGTGGAAGTGGCCGAGGAGCCCGGAACTTTTCTCACGATTGCCACCACACGACCCGAGACGATCCCCGGCGATACCGCGATTGCGGTAAATCCGAAAGATCCTCGCTACGCGCACCTCATCGGTAAAAATGCGTTGCGTCCCCTACCCCGTGAGTTGCCGCTGGAACAAAGAAAAATTCCCATTGTGGGAGATGAACATATCGATATCGAATTCGGAACGGGCGTCTTGAAAGTGACTCCCGCCCACGACAAAGCGGACTTTGAAATTGGTCAGCGCCATAAACTACCCGCTGTGGAAATCATGGGGCCCGATGGCAAGCTCAACGAAACTGCAGGTGAAGACCTCGCGGGCATGGAGCGCTTCGAAGCAAGAAAACGCGCTGCGGAAATCCTTACGGAACTCGGCGCATTCATTAAAGAAGAGCCTTACGAAAACAACGTGGGTTTCAGCGAACGCGCGGATGTTCCCATCGAACCGCGCTTGAGTGAGCAATGGTTTCTTAAATATCCCAAAGTCGAAGAATCCCTCGAAGCCGTGCGCAAGGGAGATATTAAAATTCATCCCGAGCGATGGGAGAAAGTTTACGACCACTGGATGGAAAATATTCAGGACTGGTGCATCAGCCGCCAACTCTGGTGGGGACACCGAATTCCCGCATGGTATCGCAAGGACGGAAGCGGCGAGATTTATGTCGGCCTTACACCACCGCCGGATGCCGAGCAATGGGAGCAGGATTCCGATGTTCTCGATACGTGGTTCAGCTCATGGCTCTGGCCGTTTGCGACCATGGATGAGGAGACCGTCAAAAAGTTTTATCCCACCACGGCCCTGAGTACAGGCTTCGATATTCTCTTCTTCTGGGTCGCCCGTATGATCATGGCGGCGTATCGCTTCACCGGGCAGAAACCTTTCTCCCACGTGATTATTCATAATCTCATCCGCGACGCTCAGGGACGAAAGCTTTCCAAAAGTCTGAATAATTCGCCCGATCCATTGAAGCTCATCGAGAGTTACGGCGCGGATGGCGTGCGCTTCGGCTTGATGCGTATCGCGCCGCAGGGTCAGGATTTGCGCTATGATGAAAAGCAGATCGAGGAAGGCCGGAACTTCGCGAACAAGCTCTGGAATGCCTCGCGTTTCCGTGAGATGCAGGGCGCAAGCAATCCGAAGCCGGATCTAAGCAAACACGATCTTCCGTTCCACGCCATTACCGTTGTCGCGCAATTCGACTCCATGCATGCGCGCCTGCGAAAAGCGCTGTCAGAATATAAGTTCAATGAAGCTGCCGCCGCACTATATGACTTTTTCTGGGGCGATTATTGCGACTGGTTTGTGGAAGTTGCAAAACCCGACATGCTCGGAACCGATACTGCAAAACGCGCCGCCATTCTCGAAACGATGGATTACGTGCTGTCTGGATTTCTCCGTCTTGCGCACCCTTACCTTCCGCATATTACGGAAGAACTTTGGGAGCGCTTCGGATTCCACGCAGACACTCACTCCGAGCAGCATGCGTCCTTTCTTATGTATGCAAAACCTCCAATGGAGCAGTCTCTGCTCCATCTGAGCAATGAACAAATAACCGATGCGGTAGAAACAACTCGTGAATTATACGAAGCGGCAAAAGCCGTCCGAAATCTTCGCGCGGAATTCAAGATCGCTTCCAATAAAACCGTGCGTCTTCTCCTTCGACCAAAACCGATCTGGGAGAAATGCGACGCGTTTATTTTCTCTTCATTGGTAAAAGCCGAGAGCATTGAGCATATTGAAGATATCCCGGCTGGCACTCCCGGCGTTGTTACCGAAGTCGGCGAGTTCTTTCTTCCTTTAGCGGGATTAGTCGACCTGGAAGCCGAAAGTAAACGCATCCAGGGGGAAATTGAAAAAGTCGACATTGAGATCGTTAAGGTTAAAGCCAAGCTTTCAAGCGGAAATTTCGTGCAAAATGCGCCTCCTCAGGTTGTTGAAGAGCACAAGGCTAGACAGGTCGACTGGGAGGCCCGAAGGGAAGCCCTGGTGAAGAATCTGGCAGCCCTGAAATAATCGTCATTCTCACACAATACCGCTGGATATTCCTTAAAACCTCACCCATCATCTGACCCCATGTTGCCAGCCCTCGAACAGCTTTTGATTGTCCAGGAAAAGGATCAACGGATTAAATCCTTCCATAAGGAGTTGACCGTACTCCCTCAACAGCAGAAGGGTCTCGAATCGGAGCTTCAGCATCTGGGCGTCGAACTCGAAAAATCCAAGGTCCGCGCGAAGGAAATCGAAGTCGAGCGCAAAAAACTCGAAGTCGATGCCCTGGCGAAACGAGATGGCATTAATCGCTATAAACAGCAGCAACTCGACACTCGCAAAAATGAAGAGTATTCCGCGCTGGGGCATGAAATTGCCAATGCGGAAAAAGTGATCATTCAGATTGAAGATCAGGAAATCGTGCTGATGGAGGAAGTCGAAAGCATTCGACCTGCCATTCAAAAAGCAGAGCAGCATTACTCCGAGAAAAAAGCTTTCGTAGAAAAACAAATCGTTGAGATCGGCGCAAAAACTACCGCCGTTCAGGGTCGCATCAAGGCACTTGAAGACGAACGCGTCCAACTCGTGGCAAATATCGACGAAGACCTTCTCGCGCTCTATGACCGTTTATTCAAGAGCAAAGGAGATGCCGCGATTGTCGCTCTGGATCATGAGGTTTGCACAGGCTGCCACATGAAGGTTACTACGCAAACTGCGGTGCATGCGAAATCTGGTAAGGAAATCGTCCACTGCCCACAGTGCGCACGGATGCTCTATCCTGCGGAATAGGCGCACAGCGCCTGTTTTCCGCTGCCGTTTATCAAACTTTCGCAGGTGCGGACGGACCATTTTGAGCCGTCTGCGCAAATTCATCGCGGAATTTAATCACGAAACTTTGCGTAGGCCACGCACACGCTTCTCCGAAAGCACAAACCGTACGTCCGGCAATGTTATCGGCCACGTTTTTCAAGGTATCAGGATCTGTCGCCACCCCACCACCATGAAGCATACGTGTCGTCATCTTGGCCATCCAGAGACTTCCCTCACGGCAAGGCGTGCACTGTCCGCAACTCTCGTGCGCGTAGAAGAGGTTCAAATTATTCAGCGTCCAGACCATGCTGCGGGTATCATCCATGACGATTACTCCGCCGCTTCCTATCATCGTGCCGACCGCTGCAAGGCTATTGGCATCCATGACCACATCCAGCATAGCTAGTTCTTTCTCCACCATGGTGCCGTCCTCAGCCTTGGTCTTCACCTTGTAAACTTCTTCAGCGCGCATGACTTTCGCGGAGCTTCCACCGGGAATCACTGCTTTGAGTTTACGTCCTGGCTTCAGCCCTCCGCAGATGTCATAAATTAATTCCTTCAAGGTCACCGCTCCGGCAGGCAATTCATAGAAACCGGGATTCATGACGTCGCCACTGACACAAAGGGTACGCGTGCCGCCATCGCCAGGGCTTCCCATCTTCGCATACTCTTCTGCACCGAGGCGCAGGATGTGCTTTACGTGACAAATCGTTTCGACGTTATTGACTACCGTCGGCGACATATAAAGTCCGAGCACAGCAGGAAAATACGGAGGTTTGATGCGGGGATACGGCCGCTTGCCTTCAAGGGATTCCAGCAAGCTCGTTTCTTCACCGCAAATATAGGCCCCGGCACCCTGGTGGACATAAATATCGAGATCGAATCCGCTGCCAAAAATGTTCTTCCCGAGGAAACCACGTTCTTTAGCTTCCTTGATGGCCTGCGTCATGATCTTCGCGGCCTTCGGAAATTCGCAACGGATATAAATATACGCGAGTTGCACATTCACGGCGAATGCCGAAATGATAAGGCCCTCGATCAACTGATGCGGATCGTTGTGCAGAATATAGCGATCCTTGAAAGTGCCGGGCTCGGATTCATCTCCGTTCACCACGATATAATGCGGCTTGCCGTCTTCACGCTTGATGAAGCTCCATTTCACTCCGGTCGGGAATGCTGCTCCGCCACGACCGCGAAGGTTTGAGGCCTTTACGATATTAATGATTTCCTCGGGTGTCATCGTGAAGGCCTTCCTGGCCTGCTCGTAACCACCGTGGGAAATATAGGTATCGATATCCGGCGCGTAGCCGGGTTTGAAAATGTTTTCGAAAATGACCCGGCGTTCTTTGGGATGCGGTGGGCGCGTCAAGGAGATCATAATTTATTTCTTATACTGACTTAAAATTTCGGGAATCGCCGTTTCGCTGACATTTTCGTGAAGGTCGTCATTGATGAGACAAACCGGAGCCGATCCGCAACTTGCAAGACACTCCACAAACTCCACGCTGTATTCCCCATCCGGGCTGACTTCCTCAGGCGCCCCATGATCGCCATTTCCAGCGTGATCGGTTGGAATTTTGAGTGCCTTACAAAAGGAATTCTTCAGGTCTTCGCTCCCCGCCATGGCACAGGACAGTGTGCGGCATACACGGATAACGGTCTTACCCGCAGCCTGCTGACGGAACCATGGATAGAAAGTAACCAGCTCCAGAATATTGATAGGCTGTAACTCAAGCTTGCGTGCGATCCACTCGACACCGCCGTCATCGATATACCCAAAATGATTTTGCCAAAGATGAAGAAGAGGAAGAGACGCACTCCGTTTGGAAACGGGATAGTGCGAAATCATCTCATCCATCTCTGCTTCCAGATCGGCTGGAACAGTGACCGCTTGTCGATTAGTCGTCGTGGCTTGGCTTTGCATACCGTAAAAGTTCGTCGATCATTTCAAAAAATGCGGCAACGTCCAATGCGTTTTTGCCAAATTCTCTCGCAGACCCCACATTTCGCACTTATTCTTGGACTTTATGGCCGATCCTGACCAGGCGCAGAAGCCCAAAACTGACGAATTCTGCGAGATTAAAGAAGAATCCGACGCCATTCGCGTGGAGTTGAAGGGTGATCTCTCCGCCAAAACCGTTGTCGACGCATGGCAGAAAACTTTCGCCAAACTGAAAGAGAGCGGTAAGAAAAAAGTCATCGTCGACGCAAAAGGCGTAGATTATTGCGACGGTTCAGGCGTTGCATACCTCTTTGCGATCCGTATGGCCTGTGCGGAGAGCGGCGCGGAATACTCCATCGAAGGCCTAAAACCGCAGTTTCAAATGCTGTTCGACCAGTTTCCCAAAGACGGCAAACTTGGCGAAGATTCCTCGAAGCGCCTTAATCTAGGTTTCATCGAAAAGATCGGCGAAGGCACCGATAAGGTCATCAAAGACTGGCGGGCACAGCTGACCTTTATCGGCGAAATGCTTTATGCGGTGCGTTTTGTGTTTCGTCACCCCCGACAGTTTCGCTGGAAAGAGACGCTTGTCATTGCGGAAAAAGCGGGGATCAATGCCCTCCCCATCGTTGCCATGATTGGATTTCTCATGGGGCTTATTATGGCTTTTCAAGCCGTCGCCCCCTTGAAGCAATTCGGCGTTGAAATCTTCGTCGTAAATCTCGTCTCTCTTGCGATGCTTCGCGAACTCGGCCCAATCATGACAGCCATCATGCTTGCAGGGCGTTCCGGCTCAGCCTTTGCTGCGGAAATCGGCACCATGAAGGTAAACGAGGAAGTGAATGCGCTCATCACTATGGGAATTGAACCCGTCCCCTTTCTCGCTCTCCCTAGAATGCTTGCCGCCACGGCAATGATGCCGGTTTTGACGATGTATGCCAATTTGGTCGGTATTGCAGGAGGAATGCTCGTTATGCTTTCTCTTGGTCATCCCTGGGCGGAACTTTATACGCAATTAACACAAGCGGTAGGCCTTCATGATGTTTTTGCCGGGCTCATCAAAACATTCGTTTTCGGCACCATTGTCGCATCGATCGGCGTCCTTCGCGGACTTCAAACGTCGTCTGGAGCAACCGCTGTGGGTGAATCCGCCACTCGCGCCGTAGTAAGTGGCATTTTCCTCATTGTTTTTGTCGATGCCCTTTTCTCCATTGTCTTCTACGTCCTGGATATATGAGCGCCGAGCCCTCCAAAAAAGATGTCGTCATAGAAGTCCGCAATTTCACGGCGGCCTATAACGATACCGTCGTGCTCAAGGATATTTCCTTCGATGTTTACCGCGGGGAAGTTTTCATTATTCTCGGCAGTTCCGGCTGTGGAAAAAGCACGCTGCTCAAGCACCTCATTGGCCTTTACGAACCCGTTAGCGGCACCATTTGTATTAATGGCAAGGACATCACCAAGACCAAGGGCGAAGAACGAGTGGAACTGCTTAAAGAGTTTGGAGTCACCTATCAAAGCGGCGCACTTTTCGGCTCCATGAATCTCATTGAAAACGTCCGTCTCCCCATGGAGGAGTTCACGCAACTCACTCCCAATGCCATGGACCTGATTGCAAAAATGAAGCTGCATCTTGTGGGTTTGGATACCTACTCGAATCACCTTCCCGCAGAAATCAGCGGCGGCATGCAAAAACGCGCGGGTATTGCGAGAGCCATGGCACTCGACCCTGCCCTGCTTTTCCTTGATGAACCGTCCGCCGGGCTCGACCCCATTACCTCAGCAGAGCTCGATGCGCTTGTCCTAAGATTGAATAAAAGCCTCGGCCTGACCTTTGTGATGGTAACGCATGAGCTACCCAGTATTTACGCGATTGCAGATCGTGTTATTATGCTGGATAACAAAACCAAAACCATTGTGGCGGAAGGAAAGCCGGAAGATCTTCGTGATCACTCTGATAATGATTTGGTAAAAAGGTTTTTTAATCGCGAAGCAGAAAGCGCAGAATCAAAAAATAACAAATGAGTGACTCTCCAAAATATTTTCGCCTCGGTGTCTTCGTCATGATCGGCATCGGAATTCTTGTCGGTGGACTCCTCATTTTCGGCGCAGGCTCGATGTTTAAGCCGAAGATCATGTTCGAGACTTATGTGAACGGCACCGTTCAAGGTCTCGATGTTGGTTCCCCCTTGAAATTTCGAGGCGTGACCGTGGGAAAAGTGACACAGATCGGTTTTATTTTCGATGATTACCCTGAAGAAACAATGGGTAAAATCAAAACGCCTAAAGCGCGGCCCGCAGGCTCGGAGTCTCATCCTGAAGCCGCGAGCGATCCCGCTCAAGACCCTAAACCTGGCGTCACCCATATCCGAAACTATGTCGTTATCGTCATGGAAGTGGATAAGGAGATTTTTCCGGAAATGTTTAACATGGATTTGACGCCCTTATTAAAACGGAGCATCACGCAGGGCCTGCGCATGCAAATCGAACCACAGGGAATCACCGGCATGAATTTCATGAATATCGGCTACCTTAAAAAGGAGCAGATGACCGAAAAAATGTTCCAACCCGTAGAGATCAACTGGACGCCTCGTTATTACTACATCCCCTCAGCTCCGGGTCAATTGACCAGCATGCTCGATGCCGCCAATGACATGATGCGCCGAATGCAGGATATGATGGGTGAGTTGAAACAAGCGGATCTTGGTAAAATGGGTCAGGAAATCCATACCATGATTGCCAATGTCAATAAGGCGCTCGTCGATATTAACCCTGAACAACTCGGTGGTGATGCGCATGCGTTGCTGACCTCGATGCAAACATCGAGTCAACACTTGCAGGTCATTTTAAAGAATATTGAACCCGCGAGTAAGCTGAATGCCGATCAGATAAATGCCATCGTAACGAATGTCCGTACTATTACGGATAATTTGAGAACGCTGTCGGAAAACGTGAAGCAAAACCCATCAAGCCTCATATTCAGCCGTCCTCCTGCAAAAGCAAAGGTCTTTGAAGCGCCCAAAAAACGGTAATGAGACGTCTTAACATAGCCGCCCTGATACTTCTGTTTTGTCTACAGGGGTGCTCGCTATTTTATCCGCAACCGAAGCAAAATTTTTATACTTTATCTGCCAATAGAGAGTCAGGCTCTGCGCCTTCATCTAACGGTCCGGCATTGAGCATCGATCAACTGCAAATCGCATCTCCCTATGCAAATCAGGGCTTTGTCTACCATCTTCCCGGAGGAACGGTTCAAAGTGACTACTACCACCTCTTTCTTTCCGCACCTCAGTTTAATATCGCGGAGCAGCTGAAAGCATCGCTACGCAAAAGCGGCCACTTCCGCACCGTAAGCGGGTATAACCAGTCTCAGGGGGCGGATTATATACTTAATGGCAACATTGAAGCGCTCTATGGTGATTATACAAATCCGCAACAACCTTTCGCGGTCGTGGCAATGCGTATTTACCTCAGTAAAAAAGTGGAATCCTCTTCGATAGACAAAAACCTGCTCGGGCATTACGAAAAAAGAATTCCTCTTTCCAGAAATTCTCCAGATGGCCTCGTAAAAGCGTGGGATACAGGACTTGCTAGCATCTTTGCTAATATCGAACACGATATCACTCAGTCCCTTCATTGATTTAACTCCGTAATTTTTTCTCCTATGAATAAATCCATTCTCCATCTAGTCGCACTGGTAGCAATTCTGCCATGCACGCATGCAATTGCTCAAGCACCGGCACCGCAATCTACGGATGCCAAATGGCCACCAGCTTTGCGCGGAGCAGACAAAAATGGCACGGCAACCGTTACCTCCAAGGATTTTCTCAAAGTACCGCCAAGCCTGGAAAAACTTCGCGCCGAAGGAAAAATAGCACCCTTTACCGTCGCAAAGACAGCTCCCACTGTGGAGGTTGCTTACCAAAATAACCTGCCAAATCGTGCGAATAACGGCACTGGCTGGACCTCATGGGGAGACATCGCAGTTGCCAGTGACGGCAAGGTTTATGTCGGAATCGGCAACCATGGCTCCAATACCGCACTTCCAAAAGACGGCGGCGGCTACACCTTTCTGTATTGCTGGAACCCTGCTACAAAAACGCTGAAACAGGTAGTCGACATTAACAAACTTCTTGATCCCAAGGCAGGCGATCCTGCGTGGTCAAAAATGCATGCCCGCATTCTCGAGGGCAAAGATAAGAAAATTTACTTCACGCTGACACTTAATGACGGCGGCCTCGCCTATAAGACCAAATGGACGGAGCACATTCCCGGAGGACAACTTTTTCAATATGATCCTGAAACCGGAAAAACAAAACTCGTAGCGAGTTTTCCAGGAGAAGTAACCCCCACTACCCTCATGGATACGGAAAGAAATATCTTCTACGGAAACTTTGAAGGCAAAACCCAGCATAGTGACATTGCCCTTACCGCTTTTGATCTGGGCAAAGGAAAAGTCGTTTACCAGTCCAAACATGATGATGTGATTTCCAGTCGGAATTTCGCACTCGCTCGCGATGGAAAACTTTACTTCAACGGCAAAGGTGGATTCTGGAAATACGATCCTGATACAAAAGCCATCTCATTCCTGCATGTCCAAATTCCCGTCGCCGTAAATTCGGGAGGCCCCACTCCTGCAGGCGCTCTCGTGCCAACAAGTATTCTCAATTTCAGCGCCTTCGTTGATAAACTAAAAAATCCTCAAGACGCGCTCAGTAAATATCTCCGCCAGCAGTTGACCCCTGCCACGATTGCACTCCTGGATGCCTATGATACCAAGACCTCGCCCGCCAATCCTGACTTCTATGAAAACCATGTGGCAAATGCTCTTCTCACTCCTCTTCTGAAGGATCTGAATACCGTATTGGAAAATCCCGCATTTTATTCCGAAGAACGTTTTACTCCTGCACTCCTGACACCTCAAATCGCAGAAATCAAAAAGCAGACCAACCAGAACGGCATTCTTCGCGCAAATAGAATGCTTCTCGTCAGTGCGATGTCGGACGTCATTGCTACCGATCAAAGCCAGTGGATGCGCTCCTCCACACCGGAAACCAAAGAAGGGTATATTTACGGCACCACCACCTCAGGAGGACAGCTCTTCCGCTTCTCTCCCTCGAAGAATGAAATTAAAATACTGGGTGAGAATTTTGCCGGCGGCTTGTATACGCCAGTCACAATTCTTTCCCCGGATGAAAAATATCTCTATTTCGTTCCCGGTGGACATGGCCCCGGTGCGGATGTAGATACGCCGCTTGTTCAATACAACATCGCAACCGGCGAGCGGAAGGTCATCGCATTTTTACGCGATGTGATCGCTCAAGCGACCGGCTATGCACCAAGCGGAACGTTTGGCGCAAAAATCAGTGCGGATGGCTCCACGGTTTATATCAATTTCAATGGAGATCTACCGAAAGGTCAAAATACTACTAAGCATTCCGAAGGATTCGGGCTGACAGGCTTTACCGCGATCCATATTCCCGCATCAGAGCGGCAATAAGAATCAGTTAACGCGAACGGGAATCATCCACAGGCCATAGTAGCCGTCGAACTCGCCTTTGGCATCGGTATGCGTGTGGTCCGTGAAATCACCGGAGAGGAAAAGCCAGAAATTTTTCCCGTCCTTGCTGATGAATTTATTAGGAATGCAGGGATTATACCATGCTTCTGAAAACTCCTGGGATTGCACCTTCGTCCATGGTCCCCATGGCTGCTCGGAGGTATAAAACTCCAGGCGCGTTCTTTTCCAGCGCAGCTTCTCATCATCGAAGCGCGAAAAATGCCACTGCGGCATGACATAGGTACGAAGCGGCGCGATATAGTGAATCCCTGTCATGCCCGTCTTGCCGGGGTCGCGGAAGATGTGACGTGCCGTATCATGGCGCTTGCGCCAGATGGGCTTGCCCTGTTCATCAAACGCATGGATGAACTCCCAATCGCGGGGATTCAGCCGCGCGATGCGATCCCGTGGCACCCGACCCATTGTCATAGAGGAGCCGTTATTCCATCCCCCGTCGCTGGATACCGCATAAACATATTTATTTGACCCGTGTGGCCCGGCTTTTCCATTTTTTCCGTACTCTACGAAAAATGGCGTGCTGAAAGTATGTCCGGGAAACATGGCATGACCCAACCTGGGAGTCTTGCTCCAGGTTTTTCCATTATCTTTCGAGAGGATGATGCTGCTATCCCATGTTTCCTGAATGAAATACCGCTGCTTTCTTTGGTGCGCGTGGCGACTCACCGACATGTAGAGAATTCCGTCGATACAGGTAATGCTATTCGTCTTCCACATCCCGTCATCGGCATCCTTAAACTCCGCCAATGCCCCAAAAGACTTCATAGGATTAATGGTTTCAGCCTGAAGATCAGGTGGCATTTTTCCAGTTAGGCGATGGACAGCCGTATTGCTGTCACACGAACGGTCGAAGCCATAGGTGTCATCCGATACCACATATAATTCCCCATCCGCACCCGTTGTCGCAGACCATAAATCGCCATGACTGTTCGGATAGCGAACCGCCTTTCCCAAGGTTAGTTTTTTAATTTTCAATTTTAAGTATCGTGAATCTTTTAAGAGTAAAAAAAAACACCCGATGAAATTTCATCGGATGTTTTTTAAAAAGCATGCTGGATTATTTTCTACGTTTCCGGAGAATTCCTCCGCTGGCAAACAGCATCGAAAGGCCACCCATCACGGCCATAGCCACACTCGAAGGTTCGGGAACCGCTGAAGCGTACGTCACTGTCAAGGTTGGGCTATAGTCAAATCCCGAAACAGGCTCCCCTCGGACACTACCCATGAAGTAGTAATAGGTAGGACTGGTTTCGCTGTTCAACTTAAGCATGACTCCGTCATTGGAGGCTGGAGTAGAGTACCAGGCCTGTACCAAAGAAGTTATGTCAAATGTGGCCGGACTGCCTTGTGCGTTGGGAGCGGTTCCTACCTGGGACAAAACAGGACTACTTGCATAATCAACGCCAAATACCCCGCCACTATTAAAGCTATTCCACGTCGTGGTCGTCGTCCATGGGGTCAATATCTGATAAAAATCGATCGGTCCGGCCAGGGGATTGGAAGGAGATCCAAAATAAATATTCAGAGTGGCTGATACAATGGTCTGCCCGGCTGGAATGGAGCTGAAATCGTCAAATTCTAAAAATGTTCGCGCAATGGTACTCCCGACGCCATAAACATCGTTACCAAACGATGTTGGGTAACTATTGGGAGTGGAACTCGCAATCCAATTATCATACGAGCCACTGATCGTCGTAACGGTTGCGCCGTGAGCCGCCAAAGTTGCCAGGCAAACTATAAACGCGGCCACCATAAATGCTTTGCAGGGGAATTGTTTCATATGGGTATGGGTATGGGGATTAATTAGAAACAATCTAAAGTTTTCCCTTTTTTATGCAATGCACCCATCGCCAAAACTATGGCATAATTCGCCAAATTCCCGCTTTATGAAGTGCGTCAATTTTTCAGTTGCAAAGCGACTGTAGTCTTTTACCTTGTTAAGTGACATTTAGTTCCCCCTAAAGTAATGCATAATTCGCTAAATAGCTGGCGCGTGTTAAGAGGAGATTTTTTTGATGCGGAGAAAGGACAGGACTCCCCCTTGCATTCACATACTTGCTGGGAGTGGGTCTATTTTTATTCCGGCAGCAATCCATGCCTGCATGACGGGGAAGTTATTCATATGACTCCCGGCACGTTTTGGCTTACCCCTCCAGGCATCTATCACCAATTATTTGCGGAAACCGCGTGGAGCATTATTTTTATTCTGGTACAGGGGCCACCAGATGCCGTAATGCCGAAAGTAATACAAGACGACGATATTGGCTCCCTCGCAGAGTTATGCAAAATAATCGTGCATGAAACACGCAATGACATGCTCCACTCCGAGAGCGTGCTTCAACACCTCACAAATACACTACTTCTACATGTCGATCGTGCTCACCGCACCGCTCCTCTCACCAAAAACGCCACGCTGATTCGTAATGCTAAAATACTTTGGGAAGATCACCCATTGCTGAGCGTCGAAGAAGTTGCAAAACGGCTTGGTATTTCTGTCGCGAGTCTCCGCCAAATATTCCACCTGGAAGCAAAGATGCCTCCCATCAACTTCCGCAATAATCTTCGCATCGAACGCGCAACCCGGCTTCTTTCCACCTCTACCATGAAACTGGATGCGGTAGCCGAGCTATGCGGTTTCGACTCCGCAAGCCACCTCTCCCGGCATATAAAAACCGCCACTGGCCATACCCCAGGGAAGCTGAGAATTGATAGTAGCCGAAATTGAAAAATTTGGCTGCCTTGCATGGATTCGAACCATGACAAAGTGATCCAGAATCACTTGTGCTACCATTACACTACAAGGCAAGAAGGGCTCAAAAGGTATTCTCGAAGAAGCCGCCTTCGCAATGAAATTATTTCCCTATTTTATCCAGGGCATCCAGCACGGCCTGAGCAGTCCGGTCATGGTTGAGTAACGTGGAATCGATACGGACATCGCATAGCGCTTCGTAAACCGAGTGTCTGGCAGCCAAAAGCGCGTCAAAAGTCTGCCGGGGGTTCTCGGTCAAAAGAAGGGGCCTACGGCTATTGCGTGAAACCCGCTTAAAGAGAATATCAGGATCAGCATCCAGCCACACGATCTTGCTGATCTCCTTTAAAAGCCTCTGATTCTCCTCTCTCATGGCAACCCCTCCTCCTGTAGCCAGAACGAGACCAGTCGTCCCCTTTAATTCCTGAAGCACCTCGGTTTCAAGCTCCCGAAAATGAGCCTCTCCATGTTGGGCAAAAATCTCGGTAATCGGCAACTCCGCCT
>JBDTJR010000004.1:0-6416 GCA_039935735.1 Chthoniobacterales bacterium
GCCGTCACTGCGCTCGCCGTTTCTCCCGATATCGTCCACGGCTGGCATCTCTTCGTCGTCAAAGTCCCCGGCGACCGCGACGCGCTCTTTGCAAAACTCCGCGAAGACGGCATCGGTGTGAATGTTCACTACCTGCCCGTTTACCTGCATCCCTTTTATCAGAAAACTTTTGGCTACGCCGCCGGTCTTTGTCCGGCTGCGGAGGAAAATTACAAAAAAATTCTCACCCTTCCCTTGCATCCGGGAATGAATGTTGCGGATTGCGAGCGTGTAGTGAAAGCGCTGGAATCCAATATATAAAACTATGAAACAACTCGACCAATGGCAGGGTGAATTCGGAAACACCTATACCGACCGCAATACCCTCGACTGGCAACTCCGCGTCCCTTCCTTCAAGAAAATTTTTGAAGGCCTGGATATATCCAATGTCCTGGAAGTCGGCTGTAATCGTGGGCACAATCTCGTGTCACTCGCGTCATTCCTTCCGGAAGAAACTGAAATTTTCGGCGTCGAGCCGAATCCCCACGCGCGCAAACTCGCACGCGCATCTTCTGACCGGATCTCCGCCGTCCGCGGCACCGCTTACGACATCCCTTTCCGCGATGGATTCTTCGATCTCGTTTTCACATCCGGCGTATTGATCCACATCCCGCTCGCCGATCTTCCCACCGCATTGAAAGAAATCGGACGCGTCAGTGGAAGATATCACCTCTCATTGGAATACTTTGCCGAGGAGGAAACAACGATTCCTTACCGCGGCCACGCCGACTTGCTTTGGAAGCGTAATTTCAAAAAACATTACGAAGATACGATCCCCGGACTGCGCTTGCTAAAGACCGGCGATCTCGGTGAAGAAGAAGGCTTCGATACCGTTCGCTACTGGCTATTCGAAAAATCCCCCAAGGCGTAAAACATGCTTCCTCCCCTCCATATCCGAGTAGACGCTTCCCCGCAAATGGGTGTGGGGCATGCCATTCGCTGTATCACTCTGGCGCGAGCCTGGCAGAGTCGCGGTGGCGCAGTCGCGCTTTACATGCACGATACCGTGCCTCTGGTGGAGGAAATCGCCGCGGCTTCCGAAGTCGGGATTCATCGTCTTAAAACGGGAGAAGCAAAAGAGTTTGGCGATATCCTGCGACAGGACGCGACGCCTTATGTGGTGATAGACGGGTATCATTTTACCACGGACTATGAAACCACGCTACGGCAGCAACAACCTGCGATACTGCTGGCCGTCATCGATGACCGCTTTCGCGAAACGAATGCCGATGTTTTTATCAACCTTCATCCTGCCGAGCGCGGAAGCTTCGAGGATTGTAATGCGAGACTCTTGGCACAAGGTTCATCGTTTGCGTTAATCCGCCCGGAGATTACGTCCATTCAGCGTGAATCCCGGGAAACAGCGTCGCGGTTGTTAATCGCTTTTGGCGGGACCGATGTTGCCGGGCTCGGAGAGAAAACATTGGATTACTTACGTGCGAATCCTCCAGAAAATTTTTCCGTGCGGCTTATAAAAGCGGGCGCAAAAGAGTCTTTTAAAAATGTCGACGTGCAATCGTCCGACTGGAAAATCGCGCCGCATCTTGAATGGGCGGATGCGATTCTTTGCACGCCAAGCACCATTGCTCTCGAAGCAGCGTGTAGCGGTCTTCCCGTATTTACCGTGACCGTTGCGGAAAATCAGTTGGGAATCGCCGAAGCCATCGAAAAAAATAGGACGGGCCATTCTTTGGGAGACGCAGGTGCTTACGATCCCGCAGAAACACTGTCGATTATCGGGAAAATTTTTCAAGACCCTGCGGCTTTGACGCGCATGGGAAAAGCCGGTCACCGGTGGATCAATGGTCAGGGAGCAGAACGGATTGTCAACGCTCTCACAGCGATAAACTTCCACTTCCGCCAGGCGACGACTTCCGATTCCGAGCTGATCTGGAAATGGGCGAATGATCCCGTCGTCAGATCGTCATCTTTTCAGTCGAGAGCCATTCTTTGGGAAACCCATAGTGAGTGGTATGAAAAGAAACTGGCTTCGCAAGCTTGCGCTTTTCACATTGCCGAGACCATCGATGGAAAACCCTTTGCCATTTGCCGTTTCGAACAAGATCCCGTGCTCTTAACCTGTCTTATCTCGTTCAGCCTTGATTCTGCCTATCGTGGTCTGGGTCTGGGCACTTTATTGCTGAGTAGTGCCTGCAAAACCTATAGCGCAATGCATCCGGAATATTCCATTCAGGCACAAATCAAACCGGGGAATGCCGCTTCGATTTCGGTATTCGAACATGCCGGTTTCCGTAAAATGGAAGAAGCTGCGGACCACCTGACGCTTTCCTACGTTTCATGAGCGGGACACTTGCCATCACGATTCAGAATCGTCGCATCGCGACGGATGAGCCGATGTTTATCATCGCCGAGCTTTCCGCAAATCATAATCAGGATTTGTCGAAAGCTAAGGAACTCATCGCCACCGCCGCGGAGGCCGGAGCGGATGCCGTCAAGCTTCAGACTTACACCGCAGATTCCATCACGCTGGATTGCGATGCCGCACCTTTCCGCATCGGCAAGGGCACGATCTGGGAGGGCAGGACCTTGCACAGCCTTTATTCCGAAGCCTACACACCGTGGGAATGGCACGGAGAATTATTTGCCGAGGCGAAACGTCACGGACTTATCGTATTTTCATCACCCTTCGATTTTGCCGCCGTCGACTTGCTCGAATCCCTTCACGCGCCTGCTTACAAGATCGCATCCTTTGAGATCGTCGATATTCCTCTGCTCAAGCGTGTAGCTGCGACGGGAAAGCCCGTCATCATGTCGACCGGCATGGCGACGCTGGATGAAATTGACGAAGCCGTGCAAACTTTACGCTCGGAAGGGGTAAAAGAAATCGCGCTTCTAAAATGTACAAGCGGCTACCCCGCCGATCCCGCGGAAATGAACCTTCGCACTTTGCCCGCATTGCAAACGACTTTTAACGTTCCCGTAGGTCTCTCCGATCATACCTTGAGTAACACTGCCGCTGTGGCATCCCGCGCACTGGACGCCTGTATTCTGGAAAAGCACCTTACGCTGAGTCGCAAAGAGCCCGGCCCCGATAGTGCATTTTCGCTCGAGCCACAGGAGTTTGCTGATCTCGTAAAAGAAATCCGTCTTACAGAGGCCGCGCTTGGTAGCGTGAGATTCGAACCCACGGCAGGCGAGCTTGCCTCGCGGAAATTCCGACGCTCCCTGTTTGTTACCGCCGACATCAAAAAAGGCGAAGCCTTCACTGCTGACAATGTGCGCTCCATTCGCCCTGCGGACGGACTCCATCCTCGGTACTTGAACAGCGTCATCGGGGCGACTGCCACCAGCGATATTGCGCGCGGCACTCCCCTGGAAGAAAAACATTTTTCAACAAAGTGCCAATAATCCTGAGTATTTGCGGAGATCCTGGCGGTGCAGCGGCTTTGGCTCCTGTTCTCACAGCGCTTCATAAAATCGAAGATTTAGAAATCGTGAATTTTGCCTACAGCCATGCGCGCGGCGTTTTAGGAAAGCGGAATATTTCGTATCGTGCGCTTACCGATGAAACGTCCCGTGAGGAAGTGAAGCGTTGCTTCGATGAAGTTCAACCCGACGCTCTTTTCACCGCGACTTCGCTCAATGGAATCAATCTGGAGCATCTCTTTATCGATGAAGCTCTCGAGCGTGGAATTTATTCCCTCGCCGTCATGGATTTCTGGTCCAACTACCGCGCCCGATTTGAAAGTGCGAAAAAGACATTTCATCTTCCCGATGAAATTGCGGTCATGGATGACTTCGCGGCGCAGGAAATGGAGAAGCAAGGTTTTGTCAAAGACAGGCTCATTGTAACCGGACAACCTGCCTTGGACGATCTCGTCGCTGATCGAAGTTCTGACAGAAAAGAACTCGCAACGCATTTGCGCAGCGACATCGGCGTTACCGCAGAGACATTGGTGGTGGCTTTTGTTTCCCAGCCGCCCATTGGGGAATGGGGAGCGGACGAGAACCATCCTAAATATCCCGGCTTCAGTAAAAGCACAGTGCTGCCAATGCTGATCAATGCCCTGGAACAGATTTCTAAAGATTCAAAGCGATCGGTCGCGCTGGTTATCCGTCCACACCCACGGGAAAAAGAGGATGATTTTTCCTGGGTTGCTTCCGAAAAAATTAAAGTGCTGGTTCACCGCGAAGGAAACTCCCGCAAATTTGTACAGGCTTGCGATCTGGTCACCGGAATGAATTCCGTCCTGCTTCTTGAGGCGTCACTGCTCGGATGCACCGTCCTCAGCTTGCAGCCCGGCGCACGTTTCGACGATTGCCTTCCTTCGACTCGGATGGGTTTGAGCGGCTGTGCGCGAAAGCCCGAGGACGTGCAACCGATGCTCCGCGCATTTTTATTGGATGAAGCAACACGCAGTTCCTACCGCTCCCGGTGTGAGAATGTCGTGCTGCCCGTCGACGCCACCGACCGCGTTGTTGCTCATCTGAGCAAGCAATTGAAAACTCGTCAGCATTCTCTGTCATGAGCAAACTTGCCATCAATGGCGGCACTCCTGTCCGCAAAGATCCGCTACCGGTTTACCGCACCATCGGCGAAGAAGAAAAACGGGCCGTCATGGAAGTCATGGATAGCGGAAATCTTTCCGAATTCCTCGGCACCTGGTCACCGAAGTTTTTCGGCGGCCCAAAAGTGCAGGCCTTCGAAGCCGCATGGGCGAAGCATTTCGGCGTGAAGCATACGGTTAGCGTGAACAGCAACACCTCCGGCCTGAATGCCGCAGTCGGCGCAGCGGGTGTAGGTCCGGGCGATGAAGTGATTGTTTCTCCTTACTCCATGTCGGCTTCCGCAGCGTGCGCGATTGTTAATAATGCAGTCCCCGTATTCGCGGATATCGACGAGGAGACTTTTAACATCAGCGCGAAAACTATCGCCCCGCTCATTACCGCACGAACGAAGGCGATTGTCGTCGTAGATATCTTCGGCCATCCCGCGGACTTCGTCCCTATCATGGAGCTTGCGAAGAAACACAATCTTATCGTGATCGAAGACGCCGCACAGGCTCCCGGTGCCACTTATCAAAACCGCTTTGCAGGAACACTCGCGCACATCGGCGTCTTCAGCCTGAACTATCACAAAACCATTCACACCGGTGAGGGTGGAGTAGTTGTCACAAACGATGCCGCACTCGCCGAGCGCATTCAATTGATCCGCAATCACGCGGAAGTAGTGGTGCAGGGCAAAGGCGTCGAGAATATCGTCAACATGGTTGGGCAGAATTACCGCATGACCGAAATCGAAGCCGCAATCGGGATCGAGCAGCTAAAAAAATTGCCCGCGCTGATGGCGAAGCGGCAAAAGAACGCGGAATATCTTACCAAACATTTAAAAGATATCCCGGGGTTAATCTCTCCAAGCGTGCGCGAAGATTCCACTCATGGATTTTACGTCTACCCCATGCGCTACATCCGAAAGGAAAACGCACCCATGCGTCAGGCGCTTGCCGCAGCGATCCGCGCGGAAGGCATTCCCGTAGGCGAAGGTTATGTAGAGCCGATTTATCTTCAGCCCTTGTATCAGCGTCGGATCGCCCTCGGAGACAAAGGCGCGCCCTTTACAAAGCCGTATTACGACGGAGAAGTGAAATATGATCGCGGTATCTGTCCTGTCACCGAGCGCATGCATTTCGAGGAAGTACTCATCGGCGATTACTGCCACGCAAATCTTGAAGAGAAAGATATGGATGATATTTGCGCCGCCTACAAAAAAGTTTTTTCTCAACTGGAGACGCTTAAAGCATGAAAAAACCGCCCATTAAACATCTCAACTTTCTCGAAAGTGAACGTCTGATTCTTCGCCCTCTGGTAGTAGCCGATACAAAAGGTGATTACGCAAAGTGGCTGAATGACCCCGAAGTTTGCGCGGAAAACTCTCACGCTGTTTTCCCGGCAACACTTCCGGCGCTTCGCGATTATGTGGCAAAAATTTCCGTCTCACGTTCGGATGTCGTGCTCGCCATGGAACTCAAAAAAGGCCGCAAGCACATCGGCAATATTTCCCTTCAAAATATTAACTGGGTAAATCGCGGTGCGGAACTCGCCATTCTCATCGGCGCGAAAAGCTGCTGGGGAAAAGGCTACGGCCTTGAAGCAGTGACGCTCATGGTCGACTACGGATTTCAAAAACTCGGTCTGCATCGTATTTACTGCGGAACTTTTGCCGGAAACAAAGGCATGTCCTGCGTGGCGAAGAAACTGGGATTTGTAGAGGAAGGTCGCCGACGCGATTCGGTTTTCAAAGAAGGAAAATATCAGGATGTTATCGAATACGGTTTGTTGGCGGGTGAACGCACAGGGAGAAAAAAATGAGTGATCAAATGAACAAAAATAAATCCACGGAAGACAGCGGCAACGTC
>JBDTJR010000005.1:0-4844 GCA_039935735.1 Chthoniobacterales bacterium
TTTGATCCCGGAGGTAACCGTCTTCTTTTTCCGCATTGTAGTATAAGCCTTCAAGCGTTGCGCCGTCTTTCAGATCGATTGCAAACGGATCGCCTTTCGCTGCTTTTTCGCCCGTGCTGCGATAGTAGGGACGGTAGTCGCCTCTTTTTTGCGCATTTTCCTTGCCGTAAAAAGCAAGATTTCCAAATCCGAAAACTGTTTCGGGTGAGCTATCCAGCCACCAGTTCACGAGATCGAAATGATGCGTCGCCTTATGCACCATCAAGCCACCCGAGTTTTTCTTATCGCGATGCCAACGTCGGAAGTAATCCGCACCGTGCGTAGTATCGAGCAGCCATTCGAAGTGAACGGATTTGATGTCACCGATGACGCCCTTCATAATCAAGTCCTTTACCGATGTGCGAACGGGCGCGTAGCGATAATTAAAAGTCACGCGAAGTTTTTTACCCGTGCGCTTGATGGCATCGAGAATGGCCTGGCACTTCACCAGATCAGTCGTCATGGGTTTTTCGGTAACCACGTCACAGCCTAACTCCATCGCGCGAATGATGTAGTCGTGATGCGTGCGATCCATGGTGCACACGATGACTACCTTTGGCTTCTTCTCACGGATCATGCGATCGAAGTCTTTCGCGAGATACGTCGGAATCGGCTTCTTTACCGAATAATTTTTCTGGAAAATTTTATTGTTATAATCCATGCGCGTCTGGCTCGTGTCGCAAAGTGCGGACAATTCCGAAGTGCGCTTAAAGGTGGTCAAAATAGCTTCCGTAAAGAGACGGGAACGGCCGCCTGTTCCCACGATGACGTAACGAGTTTTCATTGGAGGGTAAAATACGGGAGGTCGTGATTTTTACAATAACAGCAGCACTCATCTACTTGACATTTTCGCTCATAATAGAAGCCTGAAGCCATGTTGATTTACATGGGCCGCGGCACACGCACTTATGGAACAAGCGGGCGAAAGATCAACCAGCGGCGATGCTGGGAGTTTCAGGCCGTCGTGAGTGGTTCGATCCGACTGGTGCAATCCAAAGGCGCGGATGTGCTCAAAAAAAATCATCTTTGGCTTTTCCCTCCGCATCATGCTCATGACTGGGTAGGGAGTGGAATGGAACCTGCGGAAATCGTGGTGTTCCACTTTCCCTCGGTTCCCGAGCTTGTCGAAAATATGGTTCGGCGTTCGTCCCATATCGAAACCTCACTCACTAAAAAACAGTGCGCTCGCCTTCTTGAGCTGGCTGAAGAAGCCTCGCGTTATTGGCAACGGCCTTCCGCAGGCATGACAATTTGTTACGAACACATCCTCATGGAGCTGAGCCTGCTCATCGTGCAGGCTCATACGCGCCAGCCGGAAAATCCACGGAATACCCGCATGCGGCAATGCGTGGATAAAGCGATAAACTACTATCTTGAACACATGCAAAAAAGCCCAGGTCTGGAAGATATCGCTCAGGAAGTCAAAGTCTCCTCCTCCCATCTGCGACGGATGTTTCATGAAGTTTTACAGGAGTCTCCGCAACAGGTCTTTGATCAATTGCGTTTTCAGAGAGCAATCCACTTGCTGTCCGACGCGACTATCAAACATGAGAGAATCAGTGAGTTATGTGGGTTTGACAGTGGCAGCGCTTTTTCCCGTGCCTTTAAAAACCGATTCGGTGGCAGCCCAAGAACCTGGCAGGCGTGAAAACATTTGTTTTGTCAGGACTTCTACTCTAGATACAAACTGGTAACAGCGTTTATAAAGGCGCTTCTACCCGCCCCACATGACTGAAACTGCCACCCTTGTGTCTCTTGCTGACTTTCTTGAGGAACGTCGAGGAGAGATTATCCGTGAATGGCAGAAGCGTGTCAAACAGGACGCAAAAATCCCGACAGCGGATGAATTGCCGCGCGTCGAGTTACTCGATCACCTTCCTCTTATACTGGATACCTTGATCGACCAGCTTCGGAAATCCACCGGAGCCCATGAAGATCAGGTCAAATATGCAGAGACACATGGCGAGCTGCGCTGGAGACAGAATTACCGGCTCGATGAGTTGCTGGGGGAAATTTCTATTTTGCGTAAAGTGCTTGGCGAAATGTTACTTGGTTTTTTCCACACGAACCCCACAAGCCAGAAGCAACAGCAGCAATTCTTAAATGTCATTCATCGCTGCCTTGACTCTGTCCTGAGTCATTCCGTGGAGGGCTTTGTAAAGCAGCAGCAGGATGAAATACAGATCGCCAACCAGTCGTTGAAGGAACTGACGCTGCAAACGCAGAAACTGAATACCGAGCTGCTGGAGCGCGATGATCGCCGACTGCGCATGCTGCGCACGATCATTCACGAGATGGCGAATCATCTTAATGTCCTCGTACTGATTGTCTCCGTGCTGAAAAAAAGCGGAGATCGTGAAGCCGTGGACAATTGCGTAAATTCGTTATCCCAAAATATCTCGGCCATGACAGGCTTGATGAAAGAGCTACTGGAATTCTCCGTGCTCGTCTCCGAAGGGGAAATAGCAAAGCTCGAAGGGTTTGATTTAAAGGCATTTTTTGAAGAGATCGCTGGTTTTACACGACGACTTGCCGAGGATAAGGGGCTAACATTTCACGGCCATTTCGATTCGACGATTGGCACTGTCATTTCTGATCATGAAAAGCTCCGGCGCATTTGCGTGAATCTGACCACAAATGCCGTCAAATATACTGCAAAGGGCGAAATACGACTCTCCTTTACCTCTGACGGTAAGGACAAATGGTGCATTGAAGTCCAGGATACCGGCTGCGGCATTGATCCCAAAGATCAAGAAAAGGTTTTTGACGAATTTTACCGAGCAAGCACTACCAAAGGAAGCCAACCAGGAGTTGGTCTTGGACTTTCGATCACCACACGGCTTGTAAAGATGCTGGGCGGTACCATCGAGCTATCAAGCACACCAGGCACTGGCACCACCTTCCGAGTGCGACTTCCTAAAAAACAAAGCGCTTAGGCGCGATACCAGACGAGCAGAAATGCGGTGGCAAGTATCTTTCCAGTATTGGTAATACTATGTGGTAAGTCTGCCGCATAGTGGCCGGAATCCCCCTTGTGGAGTTCCGTTTCTTTTTCACCAGAACGTAGCGTAAGCGAGCCACTGGCAACCGTCAGGATTTCTTCCGTACCGCGATAGTGCGGATCGGAAATCAGCTCTGCCTTTGGTTGAAAGATGAGTTCATAAAACTCGATCTGCTTTTCAAGATCGAAAGGCGAAAGCGTGCGAATGGAGCAACCGGGGCTTGCGGGGAAGAGGCAACGCTCGTCATTCCCACGAATCGTACGCCATACGCGCGGTGTGAAAGGGGTGGCGGGTAGCAGTTGCATAGGCTCGACATGAAGGCCCGCCGCGATGCGGTAAAGAACGGCAACCGTGGGGTTCGTCTTCCCCTGTTCAATCTGGGAAAGCATGCCCTTGCTCACGCCGCTCATCTTGGCCAGATCATCAAGGGAAAGCTTTTGTTGGGCGCGGTGCGACCCGATGGCTTTTCCAAGAGAAGGCACGAGCTTCTTCGCGTCCAATTTATTGAACATTTTGTTTGACATAGTGTTTAGTATATTGAACTTTTTGTTCATGACGAATCAAAAGATGCGCGCCATTATCAAGGAAACTGCTGCGGCGGGCCTGACCCTGACAGAACGCCCTATTCCTACTCCCGGACCGGGCGAGGTGCGCGTGCATGTGAAGAAAGTCGGCATTTGCGGCACGGATCTTCATATCTGGATCTGGGACAAATGGGCTGCGGGACGCGTGAAGCCCGGCACGATCGTGGGCCATGAATTCATGGGTGTCGTGGATGCGCTTGGGGAAAATGTCGATAATGTGAAGATCGGTGCGCGTGTTTCCGGCGAAGGCCATATCGGCTGCGGGAACTGCTACTGTTGCCGGACTGGAAATTCGCATATCTGTGACCATGTTGACATCATCGGTATCGATACGCACGGCTGTTTTGCGGATTATCTTATTCTTCCCGCCACGAATGTCTGGCCGCTGGCAGATGACATTCCTGACCACCTCGGTGCGATTCATGACCCCTTCGGTAATGCGATGCATACGGCAATGGCCGTGCCGGTAACGGGTAAAAGCGTGCTCATTATGGGCTCGGGGATGATTGGCGCGATGGCTGTCGGCATTTGCCGCGCGATTGGAGCCCTCCAGATTATCGCGGTGGACATGAATCCCAAGAAGCTCGAAATCGCCAAAAAAATGGGCGCACACCATGCGCTTAATCCCAAGGAAGTGGATGTCGAAAAATTCGTGCGTGATCTAACCGGTGGCGAAGGCGTCGACACCGTGCTCGAAATGTCCGGGCATCCCGATGCGATTCGGCAGGGACTCGATCTTACGCGTAATGGCGGCAGCGTCTCGCTCCTGGGTATTCCCGCAGATGACGTGTCGATCAATCTCGCCAAGCAGGTTATCTTCAAGGGCTTAACTCTTCACGGAATCAACGGACGCCGGATGTATGAAACCTGGTATCAGTGCACGGGATTCCTGCGTAATGGCCTGATCGATCTTTCGCCGGTGATCACGCATCACCTGAAGTTCGAAGAATTTGAAACCGGGCTCAAGTTGATGAAATCCGGAGATGCCGGAAAAGTGATTCTGGATGTGAATCCTTAAGTTGACCTGTTAAAACAGACGACGATCATACGATTACCGAAGAGGATTTTATTTCATGAATATCAAATTTCAAAACGAACTGAGCAGTGAACTTGCCGCATTGAAGTCTGCCGGCACGCTGAAGACTTTTCAT
The DNA here is from genome assembly GCA_039935735.1 of Chthoniobacterales bacterium. Lineage (GTDB taxonomy): Bacteria > Verrucomicrobiota > Verrucomicrobiia > Chthoniobacterales > JBDTJR01 > JBDTJR01. The sequence goes on from JBDTJR010000005.1 coordinate 4,777, forward strand.
TCCATTAAATCGCCACAGGCGCCGCTGGTGCAAATGGACGGGCATAACGAAGTGCTGGTGCTTTCTTC
>JBDTJR010000006.1:0-14198 GCA_039935735.1 Chthoniobacterales bacterium
TCATGCGCGCCGTCCTCATCTTTGCGGGGATCACGCTTATCGAGAAATTCACATGGGTCATTTATATTTTCGCCCTGATTCTGATCTACGGCGGCATAAAAATGCTGCGAGGTAGCAATGAGCAAATGGATCCGGAGGCAAACCCGGTCATTAAGTTCCTACGGAAGATCATGCCAGTCTCGAAAACGTATGACGGCGACAAATTCTTCACAAAACAGAACGGTCTGCTGGCCGCGACCCCGCTCTTTGTCGTCCTGCTCGTAATCGAAACGACAGACCTCGTTTTCGCCGTCGACTCGATCCCTGCCGTAATCGCCGTGACGCGCGATCCCTTTATCGTATTCACATCGAATATCTTTGCGATCCTCGGCCTGCGCGCGCTGTATTTCGCACTGGCGGGAAGCATGGAGAAGTTCCACCTCTTGCATTATGGGCTGGCAGCGATCCTGATTTTTGTCGGAATAAAGATGATGCTGGCACATAGTTATCCCATTAAGACCGAATACTCGCTCGGCGTCGTGACCGGGGTACTCGTGGCCTCGATCGTTGGCTCCCTCATGTTCCCAAAGCGTGCCGCACACAGCACGTAGTTTTTTAATGAGCAGGATATTTCACATTTTTCGAAGGATTTGTTTTCTCGCCCTTCTCGCGCTATTTGCGCTCATAGGACTGACGGCCTGTCATCACCAAAAACCAGCCGATCTCGTAATGATCAACGGGGCAGAGCCCGAGACCGTCGACCCCGCAATCATTACCGGTCAACCCGAGGGCCGAATCGCGAATGCGCTCTTTGAGGGCCTGACATCGTTTGGCCCCGACGGAAAACCCGTCCCCGGCGTCGCGAAGAGCTGGGAGATTTCGCCGAACGCAAAGACCTATACCTTTCATCTGCGCGACAACGCAAAGTGGAGCGACGGCAAAGTCGTAACCGCACAGGATTTTGTGAATTCCTGGAAGCGAACCCTCACGCCCTCAACCGCTTCGGGATACGCATACATTTTATACGGAATCAAAAACGCGGAGGCATACGGCGAGGGGAAGATCACCGATTTTTCCCAGGTAGGCGTGAAGGCGCTCGATGACAAGACGCTCCAAGTCGAACTCGAAAGCCCGATTCCGTATTTCCTCGATCTCTGCGCATTCGTGACCTACCAGCCCGTGCGGCTGGATATCGTCGAGAAATTCGGCGACTCATGGATCAAGCCCGGAAACATCGTGACTAACGGCGCGTATACCATGGAGTCGTGGCGCATCAACGACAAAATGCGTCTAAGAAAAAGCCCGACCTATTGGAACGCGGACGCCGTCAAGATGAACACGGTCGATATATTGCCGATCAGTCAGGCAAATACCGCATTTAATTTTTACCTCAGCGGCGCAGCAGACCTGACCCTCGACAAGGGACTCGTGCCGCCATCGCTACTGGACGAACTCAAACACCGAGCCGATTTTCATGCCGCGCCATTTTTAGGAAGTTACTTCCTGCGTTTCAATTGCGTGAAGTCACCATTCAAGGACGAACGCGTACGAAAAGCCTTCTCCATGGCCGTAGACAAAAAACGGATCACCGAAAAAATCACACGAGCCGGAGAATTACCCGCAAAGAGTTTCGTGCCACCGGGCATTGCGGGCTACAGTTCACCCGATGCGCTCCCATATAATCCCGAAGAGGCGCGACGCCTCCTCGCCGAAGCAGGCTATCCAGGCGGCAAGGGATTTCCACTCGTGCGTTACCTCTATAGCGAAGGCGAACTGAATCAGGCGATCGCGGAGGAGATTCTCGACATGTGGAAGCAAAACCTCGGCGTCACGATCAACCTGACCCGTCAGGAATGGAAAGTTTACCTCAACTCACTCACTTCGCTGGATTACGATATCGCCCGCTCCACATGGGTAGGGGATTACGCAGACCCGAATACCTTTCTCGACATGTTCATTACCGACGGCGGAAATAACCGCACCGGCTGGAGCAGCAAGCAATACGACGCATGGATCGCCGCCGCCTCCCGCGAGCCGGACCCCGCGAAACGATTGGAAATTCTAAAACAAGCGGAAAAACTCCTCATCGATACAGCAGCACCCATTTGCCCGCTTTACTACTACGTCGGAATCCAGCTTTACGACGCCGACCGCCTCGGCGGTATCCAGCCAAACCTATTGGACGAGCACCCGATCAAGTCCATGTTCTGGAAAAAATCACCCCGCTAGCCCCCCGGCCAAGCCCCCAAAGTCCGCATCAGGCCTTCCGCCCGACTTTGATTCCCCCAAGCATGCGCTTCAACTCCTCGATCCGAATCGGCTTGGTAAGATACCCGTCCATGCCCGCATCCAGGCATTGCTGCTCGTAACCCGACATCGCATGAGCCGTAAGCGCAATAACCGGGATTCGAGGGTGCCCCGGAAGCGTCTTTTCGATCTCCCTAAGCCGTTTAACGGTCTCAAAGCCATCGATCCCCGGCATTTCGATATCCATGAAAATAAGGTCGTAGGAACCATCCTTAAAATGCCGCAATCCATCATTTCCATCAGCCGCAAGCTCCACGGAATGCCCAATTTTTTTCAATAAATTCTCCATCACCCGCCGGTTAATCGCATTGTCCTCGACAACAAGAATAGAAAGCTTCGCCCCATCACCCTCCATAACACCATGCGGAATTTTTTCACCATCAACCTCCTTCATATCGATCGCCTTTTTAAGCGGAAGATTCAGCGTAAACACCGAACCTTTACCAAGTGTACTGGAGACAGTAATCTTTCCTTTCATTAATCCCGCAAGACGCTGGGAGACAGCGAGACCAAGACCCGTACCACCAAATTGACGCGCCGTAGAGCTATCCGCCTGGGTAAACGCTTCGAATAGATGAGAGACGGTTTCCTTCGACATACCGATCCCGGTATCAGTTACGACAAAATCAATGGAGGGATCGCTATTGGCTGTAGTTGCAGAGTGGGGGATTACTTCCAGCTTCACATATCCCTCCGATGTAAACTTGATCGCATTGCCAATAAGATTCGTCAAAATCTGACCAATTCGGATTTCGTCGCCATCCACCGCGTCAGGAAGAAAATAATCAATATTCCAGTCAAATTTCAGATTATTCGCCATCGAGGATGGCGCCATAAATCGGCACACACGATCAATCAATGAGACGAGAGAAAATGCCTCAGAGTGAACCTCAAGAAATCCGGCGTCGATTTTGGAGTAGTCAAGAATGTCATTGATAATGACGAGGAGGGACTCTCCACTCTTTTCAATAAGTTCGACATACTCGTGTTGCTCGGAGCTAAGCGATGTTTGATGAAGTAGCTCTGTAAATCCGATAACGCCATTGAGCGGGGTGCGGATTTCATGACTCATCAGAGCGAGAAAACGGCCTTTTGCCTCAGCCGTGGATTCAGCACTCTCCTTTGCTTCCTGCATGAGTAGCTTCGCGTCGTGATGAAGCGTGACATCACGTAGGAGCAGTACATAGGCGAGAGGAGTTTTGCTATTTTCTGGAACGGGAATCAGCGACAGGTCATAGAAACGCTTTTTCTCAGTAATGTTTAAATCTATCTCATATATTCCTGCTTCTCGATTTTTCTCCATGACCTCCAGAAGCGAGGTCTGAGTATTTAAAATTTCACGGAGTGGTCTTCCGAGAGCTTTATTAAGTGAAATATTCAGAGTGTGACTCGCAGATATGTTTAAATCGACGAGACAGTTTTGATGATCGACTACCAGAATGAGGTCCGGAATGTGCTCCATTAAAAGCGAGCGAGCCACCGGAGCCAGGGTCATCATGCCATGGCTGAGTATCGCCCATGCGGAAAATAAACCGCTGAATGCGAAAGTGACGGGGGCGTAGTTAAGTCCAGGGGTAGGTGATTTTCCCAGTAGAAAAAGAACATCCATTACCGCAGGAGGAAAGATGGAAAAAAGAATCAGGCACATGGCTTTTTTGCTCCATGGCGACATGTGACGGAGCGAGACAATGGCGATAATAACCATCCCGAATTCAACGAAGTAAGCCCAGATAGCATAAAGTATCATCCATGGCCCGTCATGGAAAAGCAGAGCGGTATACTCTCCGTTCCTTTGAAGATGAAACCCATATCGCCAGAGGGAATGCCAACTACTCCATGCCAGAGTTATATTGACTATTGGGACGGTTGCGAATGCGAGGGCTATCCAGCCGATCAGAAGTTTTCGCCCGTATACAAATCGGTAGATGGTTTCCAGAATCAGTAGTGGCAGCCAAGGCAGTATAGTCGCACGCAGATGAAGGAGAAAAACTCTCTGCTCCAGAGTCTCGGCATGTATTTCGAAAATGGATATGACGCACCATCCGGCACAGATGAGTACGGCCAGACCATAAGGCAATGCGATGGGATTGTTTTTCTGACTAAAGCTGACGAAGGCGAGTCCCGTAAGAAGGCAGGTCGCAAAAATTAACAGACTCAGTACCCAATGAAATGGCATATTAAAAAAAGATGCAGCAAATCTGCCTGCAAAGTCTAGCATGGGAGTAACTTTTGCAAAGAGAGATATAATAAATCGCTACGCAGGATTGTTTGATTGCAGATCTCATGAGAATCCAATATCTCCCTTTTACAGATGAAAGATGAGGACGGACGCCCTGATAAGAGTCGACGGATACCGCGTGCGACGCTTTATCTCCTTCTTACGCTAGGGATTCTTTCCGCGAGCCTCTGGTTTTTTGTAACGCTTACCAATCATGTGGCTGGGAATGCCCCACACGTAACGGAGGCAATGATTATGCGGGGATTGCGAACCCCTGGGGATTTGTCAATACCCGTAGGACCACATTGGTTAAAAATGGTATGTTTGGATATTACGGCACTTGGAAGTGGTACGGTATTGGCATTGGTTACGGCTCTTGTGGCTGGCTATCTTTTGTTGGAACGGCAATTTCGTTCTGCGGGGTTGGTGCTTTTTGCAACGATCACCGGAGCTTTTTGGAGTAATTTTCTAAAGCATATCATCAATCGGGATCGACCGCAGATTGTTCCACATCTAGCGGAAGTAAGTGGACAGAGTTATCCCAGCGGACACTCAATGCTTTCAGCAATCGTTTACCTGACGTTGGCAGTGGTGCTTATACAGACTGCTTCCTCAAGGAGCACTAAGATATATATTGTGTCTGTCGCGGTCTTTATAACCCTGCTGGTGGGGATGACAAGGGTGTATATCGGCGTGCACTATCCGACAGACGTACTGGCTGGCTGGCTTGCAGGATCGATATGGGCCGTTCTATGCTGGTTGCTCGCGTCGCGATTTCAGCGTAAAGAAACGACGTAACTCGGAGATTTATCTTACGGTGTTGTGGCTGGCGGAGGCTGGGTGGATGCTGCTGGAGTAGCACTTGGACTTGCGGCAGTGATTTTGGCATCAAGAGCCAAAAGCTTTTTAATCACCGGCGCGAAACGAGTTGCTATTTCCTGACGGTGCTTGGTTTCGTATTGAAAGAACGCATCGGTTCCATCTACGGGCTCACTCATGGTCTTTGCGGAATCAAGCGTGGATTTCAAAATGGCCAGCGCTTGTGTAGGATCATTTTTGCGTAATTTTTCCTCAGCTTTGTCCATGGTTTGCTGAGCCTGTTCCAGGCGCCAGATTGCAAGCTCACTATCCAGCCAGACCTGCATGTACTTGGTGTGGACTTCGTGTTCTCCATTAGGAACGGCGAACATATCCTTATGCCCTCTGCCGAGGACGACTCCGCTGCTGCCGGCAGGGCCGAGGCGGGCCTTTTCTTTATCCGCAACCACATGAAATGTACGAGGACCAGAAAGATCGGCTATAGGACCTGTGGAGTGTAAAACAAGAAGCGGAGTTTTGTTTCGCCACTTCTGTGCGAGATCATGAGCGATTCCTCCGCCAGCAGAAGCTCCACTGATGATGACCATGTGAGGATCGGTCTTAAACTGTGCTTCGATTTCCGTGACAACTTTTTCAAGCTCCTGGCAGACGTGAGCATTGTCTTTTCCCGGGGTAGCAAACCATTGCATCTGTGGAATAACGAGTGCGAGATCAAGGGCATCTGCGAGGGGAGCGATTGCGGTCTGGTAATATTCGATACGATCTCCAGTGCCACCAAAAAGAATAAGAATTCCCGCTGGACCATGCGAAGCGGCTAGATCAGGAGGAATGTGGAGGGCAATATTTACATCGTGTCGCGAAAGGATGGAGTCACCGGGTGCGAGTAATTCAGCGAAGAGAGGAGAGGAGATAGAGAAGAGGATGCCTGCGAGAAGGATTTCGGGAAAATGAAGGAATGGTGTTTTGTTCATAGGGTAGGAGCGTAAATATCGGATGGTGCAGGCTATTACAAAACAGTCTATGAACTCCACTCAATTTTGTTTATACATAAAGACCTATTCAAAATTTCCAATCCAAACATTAAAGCAAAAGTAATATGTTAAAAAAAGTCTTTATCCTAGTTGCTGTAATCATCGTCATTTTTATAGCGGTAGTTTTCATGCAGCCGTCGGAATTTCATATTCAGCGTTCGATTACTATTGGGGCTGTACCAGCTGAGATATTTTCTCATGTGAATGATCTCCATCAGTGGCATGCGTGGTCGCCCTGGACAAAACTTGATCCTGACGCGAAGGAAACGTTTGAAGGTGGGGAGTCAGGACTTGGCGCGATTATGCATTGGGATGGAAATAAGCATGTCGGAGCGGGAAGCATGACGATCACAGAGAGCAAGCCAAATGAGGATATTCGTTTTCAACTCGATTTCCTCAAGCCGATGAAGGGAACGAATACTGCGGAGTTTACGTTCAAGCCCAAGGGCAATCAAACGCTCGTCACCTGGAGTATGTCAGGAAAAAGCGACGGTTTTATATGCAAGGCGGCGATGCTTGTAATGAATTGTAATAAAATGATCAGTGATCAGTTCGACAAGGGACTGACGGACTTGAAGTGGATTGTTGAAAGCGGTAAGAAGTCTTAGGAAATAGTGAGGAAAAGGAGAATGCAAAAACGAATAATATATAGGATTATTGCTGTTGCGCTAATGTTGACGTTGAGTCTTTCTCTTTGCTTCGGTGAGGATAGGGATAGGTTTGGTGAAGCAGTCGATTTATTCTCATCTGTTTTTGTGACCGCCTTAAATGGATTTGAGAAATGTAAGGTCGAGACAGATCTGCGCGGGTTTTCTCTTCGTGGCGACTCTTTTCCTGGTTTTCGTGCTTCGGAGTATATCCCGTCCCCTTATGGGGTATTTCTCAGGGTTAATGTTGCGGACGAAGGTCCCGATAACCCTTTATTCGATACGCGGCATGCGGAGGATGGGTATATCTTACGGAAAGTCAGAATCCCTCAGCTCTCAACAAACGATCAATCATTGGAGATCTCGTTTTCTTATGGGGCTATGGCTTCTAAGAGTGTTGTTTCCGCGATTAATGTGCGAATAGATAGGATTGTTAAGAGATATCGATAAGGAGTGAAGCCTTACAATTTTGCGAACAGGAATTGTTTGCGCAAGGAGGGAATGAAAATGAAAGAGGCAAGGGCTGCGAGAGTGACTAAGGTGACGACTATGCCGAAATAAAATCCAGAGGGTATATATTCGATACGGATTAAGTGGTGTCCGGCTGATAAAGGAATGGATCGCAAGGTATAGTCAGCGGGAAGGATATTGTAATGCTTTTGTGCGCTGCCGGGGAGGGCGTTGGCGTGCCAGTCTTTTGAATATGCATCGGTCATTACTAAAATGACGGGTTGGTCGGTATTGATATCGAGAGTCCAGTGATCGTTACTGGAGTCGATGATATCGACGGTGCCTTTGGCTGCGTGGTCACCCGGTTTGGGATCGGGCTCGGATTCAAGGATGACTTCACTTTTTGGATCGAAGGAGAGTTCGTTGAGGGTAGTAAAGATAGCATCACGTTTTGGAATGACCTTATAGCTACTGACGACGAAGAAGTGAGGATAGGGCTGTGTTGTCCCCGGCATATTGTAAACACCTTTATCGTTTGGAAGAATGAAGTGAGTGCGCAGCAGAGAGAGGAGAGGATGCGAACCGTGAATTTCAAGATATTGACTGGCCTGATTCGGATCCAGACCCTGCGTGAAGAATAAAAACTCCGCATAGCGTTTAAGAACAGACGGATCATAACCCCAGAGGCTTTCGGTGCGTAGGGATATACTGGCGTCAGGGTTAAAGAGATTGATCGTGCGGTAGTCTCCAGGATTTTGCTCCAGAAATTTTGCCATATCCGGATAGGTGACTTCTTTTTTGGAAAAACTTTCGACGGAGCTTTTTGCAAAGATGAAAAGATCGAGGATACAAACGGCTCCGATTATCCATACGCTCCAGCGCCAGCGATTGGAGGTGAGGAGAAGTGCCGTGAGCGCAATAAACCACAGGCCTGCTATTTCAAGCGAATGGGCGCTGAGCAGACGCGCTAGACTTAGTATCTGGTTCGGCTCGGATACATGCTGGTGTAGGTAGCCTTCCTTTGAGTGTGAAAAGGTCTGAAATGTCGACGACCACCATGGAGCGCTATGGCTAATTGAGAATCCGACTACCAATAGAAGAATGCCGAGCCCGAGCCATACAAAGATGATACGACGCGTGGGAAAATCCTTTCGTAGTAAGTGATCAAAACCCGTTCCGGCGAGCAGGCTGACAAACATGCCAAAGAAGAAAATAAATTTCGAAGTGCCGCGGAAGGTACTGAATCCGGGGAGAATCGTGTAGAGGAATTTATAAAGCGGTGTATGGGCACCGAGAGCAAGAAGGAGTGTGGCGGCCAATAGAATGCCTAATCGGATGCGATCCGATTTTTTAAAATGCAGCAGACCATGCAGGCCAAGAATGAGAGATCCAATCCCCGAGTAGAGGCTCATCTCCCAGAGCAGACCTCGACCCCAGTATGCTACGCTTTGCATATTACCGAAGAACCATGGGGCGATGGATGTGATCAGGTTTTCCGGCGGTAATGAAAACATTGCCGCATAGTCGAGATAAAGACCGCTGCTACGCACGGATTCGGTTGCGGCGTAGTAGCCGGGCAGGAGTTGTGCGGCTCCCAGCAATATGGCAAGGGGATAGATTGCCAACAATCCCATGGCGGCAGCGAATGCCCTGCGAGAGCCTATGAGAAATACGATGGAGTAGATGCCAGCAACGAGGGCGGTATAATAAACATACTGGGGGTGACCCGCGTAGATTTGGAGGGTAACGGCCGCTGCAGAGAGCAATAGCCATTTTATGTGACGCTTTGCGAGCCAGCCATCGATTCCGAGAAATACGAGAGGTGCCCATGCCATGGTGCAGATATTCGAGAGATGTCCTGCGTAGATATGGAGGAAGAAAGGACCTCCAAGTATTGCTGTCGCTGCGGCGAGAAATGCCGCAGGACGTTGAATGCCTCTCCAAGTGCTCCATGCATACATCGCAATACCAAGTATGAAGACATGAATGGCGATAGACCAATTCAGCGCAACAACGATAGGAAGGAAGAGAAAGATTAAATTTGGTGGATAGAGCAACGCAGACTGAAAGTCAGCCATGAAGGGGACACCACAATATAGATAAGGGTTCCAAAACGGAATATTCCCTTTAGCGAGTTCACCGAAGCCGAAAGAACGGGAGTGAAAATACTGGAGAAAGATATCATTTCCTTTCGCCGATAAAATTTGAGAATCGCTGAACAGCGGTGCTCCGAGAACGAGGATTGTGAGAAAGAGAAGAAGCGCAATCCATGGGCCATGGAGCCGTAGTGGAGAGAGATTACGCGACATCCCTAAGATGTGGCAGTTTTGGAAATTTTTTCCAAAGAGATAGTGAAAATATCTGGAGTTAAAAAAGCTGACAAATCGTAACTTGATACTTCACTACCGTGCTGTCATAAAGTAGGAGCTAGCCTCACAGAGGCATCAGACATAATATGAAACGATCCGTTTTCTCTTTTCTGTTTTTTCTAGTGCTTGTCTCGTCCAGTTGGGCGGTTGACTACGCTCCTTTCAATTATCCAGATGCTGACGGTGGCTCTACCTATCTCACGGGTATTCGTGGAGATACCGATCCGAATGTAGTGATGACAGGCGTTTATACTCCAGTCGGCACGAGTAATACACAGGGGCTGATTTACTCAGGAGCTTTGGATAACTCGGGCGTGTGGAATGTCCTGAATGCGACAATCTCAGGGGAAACAGTAACGAGCACGGCGCTTTATGGACCTAATACCGTAAGTCCGGGAACGATCATTGTTGTTGGTAGCTATAAAAACAACGTAAGTGGTGCGGTCGATCACGGCCTGCTCTATACAGGAGCGCCGGATGGCTCAGGTACTTATCAAAATCTCGATGCCGCTTTGCCAGGCGAGGTGAATACAATCGCGCACAGTACGCATGGCAACATGGTAGTCGGAAACTACGATACAGGAATTGTGGGGAAGGCATTCGTTTATAATCTTACGACGCCAGCTTTCTCCGACCTCTCGAAGCCAGGGGCTCTTAGCATAACGGCCTATGGAGTCTGGCATAACAGCGGAACCAGCTATACGATTGCCGGCGGTTTCAGCAATACGAACGGCGAGGGACTCGATGAGGGATATCTCGTGGATTATGATTCCTCAACGGGGCTGACTACGCACTGGACAGAATTTAATTATAATAATGCCAGCACGGGCGATCTCGTGAGCCACTTCGACGGAATTACCGGAGACGGAGCGGATGGGTATAATCTCACCGGTGACTGGCTCGGCGCAGGAGAGACCTATAATTTCGGATTCTTCGCCCATATCGGACGAAATGAAGACGGGACTTTTACGTCTGCTGATTGGACCGATATTTCCTACACAGGGGCCCTTCTGACTTCGGGTAATAGCGTGTTTGAAAACACCGTGATCGGGATCTACCTGAACCCAGGCGATCCCACAACCTATGGCTATCTCGCCACCGTGCCGGAGCCGAACATAATTGGCTTGATCGCGCTTGGGGGATTTGTGGTGTTTGTATCTGCAAGTATTCGCTTCGGCCGTTTAAAACGGCATGAAGAATAAGAGAATAAACATTTCTAATTTGAATTTCTCGGGCCGTGGCTCAGCTTGTTAGAACGCTTCGTTCGGGACGAAGAGGCCGCAGATTCGAATCCTGCGGGACCGACCATTTTCAATGACGGGTTTTATTTTTACAGATGAATGGCGAGCCAAATGGCATCGGAGGAGACTGTCTGCACACGGTGGCGCTTGTGAGATGGAATGAGGAGATAGTCCCCTTTCTCTAATTCGAGCTTTTCCTTGTTGGGAAATTCAAGAGTTGCGCTCCCTTCGAGGAGAAGAACCCATTCGGGATTTTCCTGATCGTACCAGAAATCGGATGGACTAGCGTGTCCGTGGGAAGCGATGCGCTCGATGCGAGTGGTGCCTGATTTAAAAAGCGGAAGGATTTGTTCTTCGGAAGTCGATGCACTCGGTCCAGTGAAAAGATTTTCCTTCTTTGGGAGCATGGAGATTTAAAGTTTTACCGGGGCGTTTTTACGAGCCGACTCGTAGATTCCGAGGATAATTTGGACGGCATTGCGTGCGTCGGAAGCGGGAATGGCGACATTGCCACCGTTTTTGATTACCCGAATCATGTCTTCGATCTGAAGGCAATGCCCCGTAAAACTAATTGCGCGGGGATCTGCGGCGCCTCCACCGATGATGCCTGGCGTTGTATTTTTCATCTCTGCATCACCGGGCTTTTCATTCCGAAAATCCCACCGCAGAAAATTATCATCTTCAAGAATGACAAAGCCATCCGTGCCGGCGATCTCGATACGTTTTGCGGTGCCGGGATAACAAGCGGTAGAGCCTTCGATGACGCCGACTGCACCGTGTTTGAAACGCAGGCTTGCGACGGCAGTATCCTCAACTTCCAAACCTTCGTGAGCAAGAGTAGCGGTATATGCGCTGATTTCCGACGGCATGCCAACGAGCCATTGGAGAAGATCGACGGCATGAATACCTTGATTCATGAGGGCACCTCCGCCATCGAGAGCCCACGTGCCGCGCCAATTGCTGGAGTCATAGTAATCCTGGGTACGCCACCATTTGATGTAAGCAGAGCAAATGGTGAGTTTTCCAAAACGTCCGGCGTCGATGGCAGCTTTAAGAGCCTGTGCATTTGAGCCGAAACGCGATTGAAAAATTGCGGCGGCGATGCGGTTGGTTTCTTTTGCAACTTTAAGAACGGCATCGATTTTTTCCAGTGTGACATCGAGAGGTTTTTCGCAAAGGACATGCTTACCCGCCTTCATGGCTTGTATCGCGATATCCGCATGGGTGCCACTGGGCGAAGCGATCATGACGACTTCGATATCGGGTCGTGCGAGTAATTCCTCGAATGTGGCGCACGGAATCGCATCATGTTCTGCCGCAAATTTTTTACATTTTTCAGCGGAGCGGGAAAATACCGCGGCGAGTTTAGCGCCCTCGGCTTTTTCGATAGCTGCGACATGAAAATCCGCAATGGAACCGAGACCGATAATGGCAAATCCGACAGGAGAGTTATTCGCGCTCATAATGAGCGAAAAGGTTGGCAGAGGGAAACCTGCCGCACAAGTCTCGAATGCTGCACGTGATAAGCGGGATTACGAGGATCTACTTTTTATCAATAGCCTGGGGGGGGGAATCGAAGGCCGGTAGGAGTGGTAGCCAGTCCAGCTTGACTGGTTTCCTTCAGCGCACGAGGCATTCGGCGCCCAATGTCTCGCATGGCGAGAACAACGTGATCGAAGGGGACGACACAGCGTGCACCGGCGAGTGACATGACGGCGGCCTGAAAGGCGTGGACGGCAAACATTCCATTTCGACTTACGCAGGGAACCTCCACATAACCGCCAATGGGGTCGCAAACGAGGCCGAGCGTATTCATGAGGGCAAAGGCCGCTGCATCCAGCGCTTGCTGTGGGCTGCCACCGAGCGATTCGACGACTGCCGCAGCAGCCATACATGCCGCGCTGCCGACTTCTGCCTGGCATCCACCCTGCGCGCCGGAGAAGTTTGCCTGTGCGCCGATGATGACGCCGATGCCTGCCGAAGTGAACAACGCCATGACCGCCTTATCTTCATCAATACGCTTCATTTCCTCCAGTGAGAAAAGACAAGCAGGGACAATACCTGCGGACCCTGCGGTCGGGGTGGCGACGATACGCCCAAACTGAGCATTATGCTCCAATACGGCGAAGCCATAGGCGATGACTTTGGCAAACTCTGCACCGAAAAGAGGCTGTGTAGAATTGGCGTAATCAAAAAGTTTTGCGGCATCACCTCCGGAAAGTCCGCTCGGCGAAGTTTCTGTGAGATTGAGGCCTTTTTGGATGGAGTCCTTCATCACTCGGTAATGGCCACGCATTTTTTCGAGGAGAGACTCACGCGTCGTTTCCTGTAAGGCCATTTCACGACGAAGACAAACTTCACCAATCGAAATCTGCTGCTTCGTGCAGATCGCAATTAATTCCTCCGCTGTGGTATATTCGAAAGGCATTTGTAAGACTATGCCTCCCGTTTAATAACGCAGCGAAGTTCGGAGACCCCGCCGATACGACGCATGACGCTAAGGACGTCATCCGGTGGAAGCGCGTCGATTTCGATAACCGTGAGCGCCTCGGTATGTCGGCGTTTGCGACTGGTGCGTATGGTGGCGATATTTGCTTCCACGCAGGCGAGGATAGCTGTAGTCTTTGCAAGAAAGCCGGGCTTGTCGAGATGCCAGAGAATAAGGGTGTCTAACGATCCCGTGAATGAAACTTCAAACCCATCGACTTGGACGACTTCGATCGCACCGCCGCCGACTGATGAGGCGATGACTTCACATGTCTGTCCGGAGGAAGACTGCAATTGCAGGCGAGCGGTATTAGCATGAAATTTCTCACCGAGATCGACACCACTTAATGAGATATCCATGCCTTGCTGATTTGCGATTTCGAGTGCGTTCTTGATGCGTTCGTCATCGGGAGCCATATCCAGGAGGCCCGCGAGAAGACCACGATCCGTAGCATGACCTTTACCCGTGGCAGCAAAAGAACCATGGAGACCGATCTCAACTTTGCTGACAGCAAAGCCTGCAATGGCACGACTTACACGTCCGATACGCACGGCTCCCGCAGTATGAGAGCTGGATGGGCCGACCATGCTGGGGCCAATGATGTCAAAAGCCGAGCGTGTCATGGGTTGGCAGGAGTTACGACCATGGC
>JBDTJR010000007.1:0-13749 GCA_039935735.1 Chthoniobacterales bacterium
GCATAAGCCATGTGGTGATGAGCATTGCAAAGCGCTGCTATAATCCAGGATTAATCACCGCTGTTTTCCTGTTTATTCCGCTCAGTATCTGGAGCCTGATCGTGGTTTCGAAAGCCTCTCATGCCACCGCATTCGATCAGTGGCTTGGTATTGGAATCGGAATCTTCGTTCACGCATGCATCATGGCCTATATGCTGATGCGCAGGAATAAGCTCCGTCTCGAAAAAACCGCTTAATCCAAAGATCGGAGTAATTCCGCAATCGAGGTTTCGCACAAGGCAATGGTTTCATCCGCTGCGCCGTAATAAAGCAGGATACGCCCATCGGGGAGCGAAACCATTCCATTGCAGAATACCACGCCGGGGAAAAATCCATGTGTTTCGTATTTCGCCTCCGGTTCTAAAAGTGGACGTGATGATTTTTGAATCACTTTCCATGGAGATTCGAGGTCAAGCAGCACGGTGAAAATGCGGTAAATGTTATTCTCATCCGCAGCATGATAAATATGCAACCAGCCTTCGGGAGTTTCGATGCAGGGAGGGCCGCCTCCGATGCGTTGCCCTTCATAACGTCCCTCGGGTCGCAGAATACACCGATGTTTTCCCCAGTGAATCAGATCGGGCGATTCGGCATACCAGATCGAGGGGCTTCCAAAATCGAAATTATGCGGACGGTGTAATGCCGCAAACTTTCCTCCGATTTTCCGAGGGAAGAGTGAGACATCCTTATTCTGCGGAGGAAAAATAATGCCGTGATGTTCGAGTAAATGAAAATCCGTGGTCGACATCATGTTGGTGTACCACGAGTCACGTGAGACAGCGGAGTAGTTGATGTAGTAGCGGTC
The DNA here is from genome assembly GCA_039935735.1 of Chthoniobacterales bacterium. Lineage (GTDB taxonomy): Bacteria > Verrucomicrobiota > Verrucomicrobiia > Chthoniobacterales > JBDTJR01 > JBDTJR01. The sequence goes on from JBDTJR010000007.1 coordinate 845, forward strand.
GTCGAGTTTGGTAATGCGCGCATCCTCGACGCCATAGGCCTCGGTCTCGTCACTTGATCCAAGAAATGGCTTATCCCCTATGGCAAAGTTTACGCCATCTTCACTCGTCGCCAAGCGAAGATGACTGATCGAGGACAGGTAGGTTTTTCCTTCACGTCGAATATAGCGCGAGTCGCTTAGGTCGAGCGTGCGATCCGATTTGGAATATCTTCGGCATTCCAGTTTTCCGCCCTCAGATGTAGGCAGCCATTGAAGCGTGGCGACTTCATCCTTCTCGCAAATCGCTGTTTCAGCCACGCGGATCAAAAGATGGACGCGTCCATCATGAATTACCGCTCCGGGATTGAATGTACCGATGACTTTCAGTTCCGGCGAGCTGGGTACAATATCCGCAGGTGTGATGATTGGGTTTTGCGGGTGCCGCTTCATGCCTCGACGGGCTTTAGGACTGGCCGTTCCGGAAGATAGCTCGTGGCCATGCGATCTTCTTCCACTGGCCGCTCGTAGGTTTCGAGCGATTGCAAAACGATGCGCATTTCCTGCAGCGAAAGAAGAAATGCCAGCGTTGATTCTGCTCCCTGATTTTGATTCACGCGGTCCATGTGCAGGGCATCGCAACAAGCGCCGGTTTTCGGATTATAAAGCGGAAGGCCAAGATCATTGCGTCCAAGAAACCAGTCAAATGCCTTGCGTGCTTCCGTAAGCCAGAAGACATCCTGCGTTGTTTGATAAGCCTCAAGACAGGCTGAGACAGTGGCATGTGCTTCGACGGGCTGTTGATCGAACCGAGCGCGGTCTTTACCTTTGCGGTAAAATCCATTAGAGCCTACAGGTCGGAAATGGCCAGCTTCCGAAGTCTGGATTTGCGTCAGCCACTTCAGTGAGCGTAATCCAATATCAAGAGCCTTGGCATCTTCCATCCAGCGGCCGCTGAGAATCAATGCATGGGAAAGCTTGGCGTTATCGTAGGTAAGTTCGCGCTCGAACCATGGCCAGTCCGCACTGCTCGATTTGTCGAAGATATTAACAAGGCGAGATGCAAGCAATCCACGATATTCGTTGGCCTGACTGTCTCCGCTCAAGCGACGAAAATATTCATGAATTCCGATAAGTGTAAAGGCCCACGCGCGCGGCGAAGACATATCGCGCATGGCAGGAAGGGCATTCTCAAAAAGCTGCATCGCCCACATCTGGTAATTGCGGTTTCGAGATCGACCCACGCAGGCTCCAAGCGACCATAAAGCGCGACCGTGGGAATCGTCCGAGCCATGCTCCTCGAGCCAACGGCGGTCAAAGCTCATGAAATTATGGAAGCGTCCCGTTTCCGTATTAAAAGCGTAATTCATGAACGCCGCATAGACATTGGCGAGTCGTTCAATGACCGGGCTGTCCTTTTCCGTTTCCTCGAGCATGCTGGTGAGCACCAGTCCGCGCGCATTATCATCAGCGCAATATCCCTCGCTGAAATTCGGCATTGAATAAGTCGCATGCTGAAACATCCCGATCGAGTCCGTCATTTGCTCAAGGTGATCAAGTCGAAGTGTCGGAAGATCGAATAATTCGTTCTCGAGTGTCTTGACGACATACCGCTTGCTCGCTCCTTTAGCCTTATTTTCACGCGCCTTCTGAAAGGACGCCATGTAGGCATGTGCGGCCTGATTCCACACCATCTCACGTCCGCGCAGATAGGCGCGCTTGCGCATGCTGTCGCGCTTCTTGCCATCCGAGAGCAGGTCAATGACCGCATTTGCAATCGCGTCGCCATCACCGAAAGGAACCAGTATTCCGCTGTCATCCGCGAGCAACTCTTCGGCATGCCAGTAAGGTGTCGAGATCACGGCTTTGCCCGACCCAAAGGCGTAAGCCAACGTGCCGGAGACAATCTGCGCGGGATTCAAGTACGGCGTGATATAAATATCCGCAGCGCCGAGAAATTCGGTTAGCTCTTTGGTATCGACGAAGCGGTTATAGAATGCGACATGCTTTTTGACGCCGAGATCCGAAGCCAACCGCTCCAGTTTCATGCGATAAGCCTCACCCTGTTCGCGTAGCAAGTTGGGGTGTGTCGCACCGAGAACGATGTAAACGACATCTGGAAATTTTTCCACGATCTTGGGTAGCACGGAAATGACGTTTTCAATGCCTTTGCCAGGCGAGAGCAGACCGAAGGTCAGGATCACTTTTTTGCCCTCTACACCAAATTGGTCTTTGTAGAAAGTAGGGTCAACAAAAGGCATATCGGGAATCCCGTGTGGGATGACATCCACTTTTTCTCCCGGAATCGAATAAAAATCGCGCAGCATCAGCTTTCCGCGTTCGGTCATCACGACAAAGCGCGAGGAGAGCCGGATCAACTCCTGCATCACGCGTTTTTGATCAGGATTCGGTTTTTCAAGAATCGTATGAAGATTCGTGACGATCGGCATTTGCAATCGTCTTAGGAGCGATAGTAAGTGGCTTCCCGCCGGGCCGCCGTAAATCCCGAACTCATGTTGCACGGAGGCGACCTCGATATTGTTAAAATTCAGGAAATCAGCCGTGCGCTCATAGGTTTCGATGTCGTTTTCCGTAATCTCATAGCGCACTTCCTGTGGATACGAATAACCTTCCGCCACATCATTGACGGGAACCACGGTAATCTCCGTGTCGGGAAATTCATTATGAAGCGCCCCATAAACATCATGCGTAAAGGTTGCGATGCCGCACTTGCGCGGAAGGTAATCTCCGATCAGTGCGATTTTTTCTGGAACGTCTGCCATAATACTTAATCGTTAGTGCATCGGAGATTGGATGAGTTCATCCAATAATTCCTGCATATCCACGATCGCAAACGAACTGAACTGATCACTCATGGCATACGGAAGAATTAATTTCTTCCCGTGGACCATTGCGCCGCAGCTATAGACGACATTAGGCACATAGCCTTCGCGTTCGCTCTTACTCGGCTTAAGGAGCGGTTCCCGCAGACGTCCGATTACCTTCGAAGGGTCTTCCAAATCCAGCAATGCAGCACCGATGCAATATTGCCGCATCGGGCCAACGCCGTGTGTGAGCAAGAGCCACCCGTCTTTAGTTTCGATTGGCGAACCGCAGTTCCCAATCTGCACAAACTCCCAGGGATGCGTCGGCCGCATGAGAATTTTTTTCTCATACCAGAAATGCAACATGTCCGAATACATGATGAAAAGATTCTCCCCATCCTGCCGCGAAATCATCGCGTAACGTCCATTAATGCGCCGAGGAAAGAGCGCCATCCCCTTGTTGTGAACCTCGGGGCCGTTCAGCGTATTGATTTTGAAAGTCAGGAAATCTGTAGTCTCCAGCATCTGTGGAAGAATCACATTCCCATCAAATGCCGTATACGTCGCATAGTAGCAGGTCGTGCCATCATCTTCCTTGAAGAGAACAAACCGCGCGTCCTCGATTCCTTTGGTTTCCGCAGGCGTATGTGGGAAAATAACCCGTTCGGACATCCGTTGATCCGGGCGGAATTGCACTTCGTAGTTTGCCCGCGCCAGAGAAATCATTTCCTCCGCGGTGGGATGCTTATCATGAAACAGGCGGCGGTCGCGCTTCAGGATCCTGTCAAGAACAGTACGAAGATCACTAAGCGTAAAACACGTCGGCAATTCCGCGAGGACGGATTCGGCGAAATCATTCAGAATCCCCAGTTCCGCGAGTTTGCGCTGAAACAGCGGCTTTTCATACGCCAAATCCGTCCGTAATTCGGGAGAGGTGACAAAGGGAGTTGGTTTCGCAACTTCCAGATTTCCCTCCACATCCACCGTGCCGGATCGAAAAACGATCGAAGAAATATGCCCTTCTCCTGTGGCGCGAAGACTGACCACAAAGCGAGTGCTCCCCGCAGGCAGATCGCTTTGATCGGGGTGGGGCACCATTGAGGGATTGAAAAGTGCCGCAGCTTCCAGCGCATATTCCTGGGAGAAATAAGCGCCCAGCAACATCATACGCGACTCGCTGAGCATGCGATCGGAAAAAAGCTCGGCTTCCGCCGCTTGAAAACGATGGAGAAAGAAGTCTTTCAGGCGTTGATGGCGATCGCCAAAGCTGAGAATAATGCGCTCAAATTCCCGCTCGGTTTCTTTTTCACTGAGCGCCATAACGCGCGCCACAATACGGGTCACCCGCTCCCGACTCATAAAGTCAAATGGCCGGAAAAATACACGGGAACTATCCGGCTTCAGTATGATGCGAGTGCGTTCTACTTTAACCATTGTTCATTATCATAGCCATCCCATCTGAAGCCGCAACCTATTCCGAGCGAATTCAAGGATAAGGAACCAGTCGTGATCATAACTCATCCTTATTTATTCGCGGGTAAGCCGCGTTTTGCGCGTAGAAAAATTCTAAGAATTCGGCCCGCAGTCTTTTTGCTCACACCCGCTGTCATCCGGTTCCACCTGGATGGTCGGATGAGCAATCTTGTAGGTATCCCGCAATTCGTGCGTGGCTTCGTGGATGCTGTTAATGGTTAAAAGAACATCTTTGCTTCCCACATGGGCGCTCAATGCCGTGAGGTTTGTCCCGATGTTCCACACATGCAGATCGTGTAATTGAGACACCCCGGGAATTTTCAGCAAAAATGCCCGCACTTTTTCGATGTCAATATGCCGTGGCACCGCGTCCACCAGTTGCATCAACGATTCGGTCAGCAGTGACCACGTGGTTTGGATAATGACGCCAACGATCAAAAGACTTACGAGAGAATCGATCCAGTTAAGGCGCGTGTAATAGATGACGACTCCGGAAAGAGCGACTCCCAGTGACACTGCCGCATCCGCCGCGAGATGCAGAAATGCGCCGCGGACATTGATGTCGTCCTTAGACCCCTTCATAAAAAGCCACGCCGTATAGCCATTGACCACAATGCCCAGCAGCGCGGTGATAATCAGCGGCAGAGTCCGCACCGGCTCTGGATGAAAAAATCGCGCCACGCATTCCCATACAAGAAACACACACGAAACCATCAGCAGAGAACCGTTGATGAACGCCGCGATGATCGATGAGCGCTTCAGCCCATAGGTAAAACGACCACCACCGCGCCATGTCGATGCCAGCAGCGCCACCCACGCCAGGGCGAGGCCGATCACGTCCGTAAAATTATGTCCCGCATCTGCGATCAGCGCCATCGAGTTGGAGAAATATCCCACGAAAGCCTCGCCGATGCAGAAGGCAAGGTTGAGCACTACGCCGATTGCAAAAGCCCGCTTCTGATCCCGTGTCGCCGATTCCAGGTTTGCACCGTGATCGTGGTGGTGATCATGCCCGCCATGCTCCTCATGGTCGTGATCATGATCGTGGCGATCCTCCGGGGAATGTTCGTGCACGTTGCTCACACCCATCTAATGGACGCGGATTCTCTGTATTTCAAACCAAAAATCGAAACCTTCCGGTCAAATCTCCCATCCCGCTTGCATATTCCAATCCCTCGCGCTATTTATCTCCCCCTTCCTAACGGCGCGTTCGTCTAGTGGCCTAGGACACAGCCCTCTCAAGGCTGGTACACGGGTTCGACTCCCGTACGCGCTGCCACTTTTGCAAAATCAGTAGCCGCCTATATTCCGGCCTCTATTTCGCATCTCTTTTGGACGGGCTTGCTTGAGTTCAGTCTCCATCGCCTCTGAAATGTTCCCGTAAATTTCCTTTGGCGATTTCGCCATATTTAAATAGCTCTCCGAAGACGCCGCTACACCAACAATTGCGCCATTGCGAATAGCACGAACAAACCATCCCGCAATGGTTTGGCCGGATTTGTAATCCCGTCTGGGGTAATCATATTCATAATGCACATGAGTTGCCGTGGCAGTGATATCAAATTGATATTCGCCTACCCCAAAGGGAAATTCCTTTTTTCCGGTTAGAAAAAGGCGAGTTTCTTTTCCATTTTGACGGAAAATTTTGAATACCTCCAGGGTAAGTGGTTCGCCGGAGTTTCCGATTCTGCCGATCTTAATTTCTATGACTCTTCTTGAAATGGTGTCTCGACTATAACTTCCCCACCACGATTCCCATTTCCTGTCCGTTGAGCCGCCGGTTGATACCGTGCTTTCTTCCAAAGTAATATTGTGAGGGTTAAGATTGTTATACGGCACGAGTTCTAAATCGTTTTGAGCGGTATCCCTTTTGTGGTTTGTAATGGTGGAGGGCGGTTGTTCCGAAGTTGTCGGCAGAGATGCAGTGGAGGGCGAAGATGATGTATTGGTTGGCGTCTCGGAGAGCCCAGTTGATGCGACAGGTTGTATTGACGGTTCAGGAGTTGAAACGGATGCAACGGCCGGCGCAGAATGAGTTGCAGTGGTCGGTGCCGGGCGGGTTACAACGGCTGGCGTTGAGGTTGCGGCTGGCTTTGTATAAGGAAAGGCTTCTATGAAGCTGGTATCAGAAATAGGGATAGTCGCCAGGATGCTTCCATATTTAATAACGGCAGTTCCGTCATTTTTTATGTCAATTAACTCAACTGCTGTTCCTGCCGCTTTCTTGATTTCCATAATTCCACCGGAAACTTCAGATTTGAGAATCAATGGGCGATTAATGGTGATTTTTTTAGGCCAGTATTGTTTCTCGGGAAATTTATTTTTCGTTGTCGATTCTGATAGCTCAGATAGTGAACGAAGGATCTGCGCAATATTCTCCGATATCGATTGATTGGTGATCTCTCTATTTTTTTCGATGTCCTGTTGCCTCTCGATCAAAAAAATATACCCTATAAATACAATGATAGCGGCGGCTACTATTGCAAAAAATACGTAGAGGAAAGCCTTCATATTAAGAGGGATTAACTATCTCCAGTATCAGCCTGCGAAATTTCAGGCAAGCAGCGCTTTGAGGTTCTAATATTTCCCCTTTTCTACATAAACGCAGAAACTCCATTCCGCCTGGCGTCAAACTTTATTCATTTAAACGCAGGATGCTTTTATTCCTTTTATTCCTCCGGTGTTTTGTTTCATCTGGTGAAATATGAAGACGATTCCCGGCTATCTTTCCAAACTTCCCGGCTACACCGGCATTCAGGATGTCGCGAAAGTTGGGATGTCTGTCGACCAGTGCGCCGCTCTTATTGGCCGTTTTGCCGCTATTAAAAAACGCACGGCCATTATCGCCGCAGCCCACATGACGGGTGCTGCCGAGTGGGAGCTCAAGGCTGCTCTTGGTCGATGGCTCTGGGAAGACGCCACCACATACAGCCGTCTTGAAAAGCGCGTTACCGAAATGCGTGCCAGCAAGGCCTCCATCGACAAAGTTCTGGATTACCAGCTCGGTGACCTGCTTACGGAAATCCTGCACGCTCCCGGCCCGCTGGAGTTGTGTGTCGGGTTTTTCGAGGTATTGTCTCCCGCTTTTTGCGCTGCGATTAAGACCTATATGGAGCGCACTCAGCCTCTCGTGGATCAACCCACGATTCGTTTGATGAAACCCATTCTTGCCGAGGAGGAAGAACGTCTCATTACAGGTCGCGCATTCGTCGAAGCCCTGAGCCAGATGGACAATGGCGCAAAGATTCGCGAAGACTGGAAGAATCATTTTCAGAGCTTTCTTCATGCCGCGGGTGGCATTCTCGGTGATGAACCGGTTACAAAACCTTCCACTCCACTCAAGCCCCGCGCCGCCGAGGATGAATTCCGTCTCAGTCGTGAATTTCTCCGCGATGCCCGCTTTGAGACCACGATTACCAAATCGCCGCCGGAATTCACCAAAGACGCGCTCTATGACAATATGTGGGGTCGTTCGCAGGAGATGACCGCAGCCGAATTAATGGCATCCGTCGTTTACGAGTGGGAGGATCTTCCCACCGATGCATTCGTCGATCTCGCCCGCCATTGCTGGGATGAAGTGCGGCATTCGCTCATGGGCTGCGCTGCGCTCGAAGCCGCGGGAATTCCCATCAATTCCTTCCCAAGTTGGATCGGTTACGCGCACCACACGATGAATGTCCCGCCGCCCAAACGCTACGCTCATCTTGCGCTTGCCACCGAGGCAAAGCTGATGGCCTATCCCGGAGGGAAGCGCGGCGCATGGGAATACCTGCGCGATGTCGCGAAGCATCCGTTGACTACTACCTTCGCGGACTTTGACTGGGCGGATGAAGTAAACCACGTCGGCTTTGGCCGCAAATGGCTCATCGAATGGCACTTCAAGGGAAACCGTGAGGAAGCCCGCAAGGTCGCTGACGAAACTACCGCCGAGCGCGAAGCTTACTACGCCCAACTCGATAAAAAACCGGGCGAAAGTCTCTCCAGTTCTACGTCCTATTAAGGCTGGTCGGTCGCAACTCCGAACTGCATTTCTGCAAGGCGACGGTAAGTTCCGCCTTCGCGTATGATGAGCTCGTCGTGCGTTCCGGATTCGAGCACATTGCCTTCCTCGATCACGTAGATCCGATCGACCTTGCGAATGGTGGAGAGGCGGTGCGCGATAATGAAAGCCGTGCGTCCTTCGAGAAGTGTTGCCAGCGCCTGCTGGATGAGGTGTTCACTTTCCGAGTCGAGTGAGCTGGTGGCTTCATCGAGAATCAGGATCGCGGGATTTTTCAAGAGCGCGCGTGCGATAGCGATACGCTGGCGTTGCCCTCCTGAAAGTTTGATGCCCCGGTCGCCGACAAGTGTTCCATAACCTTCCGGAATTTTTTCAATGAATTCATGGCAGGCTGCTTGTTTTGACGCCGCGATGACTTCCTCGCGCGTCGCAGCAGGCCGGCCATAGCGGATATTTTCCTCGATCGTTCCGCCGAAAAGAAGCACCTCCTGCGGCACGATCGCCATGTTTCCGCGAAGATGGTTCAGCGAGTATTCCGTCGAGGGCTGGCCGTCGATGAGTACCACACCAGAATCCGGATCGTAAAAACGCAGGAGCAATGAAGCGATGGTGGATTTTCCAGCGCCACTGGCTCCGACAAGGGCAATTTTCTCACCGGCCTCCGCATGAAGTGTCAGGTTTCTCAGAACTGCCGTTTGTTGCCGTGCCGGATAGCGGAATGAAACATCTTCAAAACGCACTTCGCCTTTTAAGCGAGGCGTAGCTTCGGACGAAGCGTTGGTTTGTGTATCGATTTCGGGCTGTTCGCCCAGCAATTCGCGCACGCGCTCCGTCGCGCCCAGCGTCTTTTGCACCTGGCTGAATACATCCGCAAACGAGGCCACGGATGCCCCCACAAAAGTGGTGTAGAGAATGAAGCTCGTCAGTTCGCCAAAGGTCAGTTGGCGTGACTGCATCAGTTGTGCGCCGTACCAGAAGACCAGCACGATTGAGCCGAAAATGCCAAAAATGATGAAAGAAACCATGGACGCCCGCAGACGTGCCGTCTTTACGATGACAGTCAGGAAGCGCCCGAGAACATGGGAGTAACGCCCCACTTCAAAGCGCTCGTTTCCGAAGGCTTTCACATTGGCGATTCCCTGCAAGGTCTCGTCAATAATGTTTCCGCCTTCCGCCAATCGCTCCTGAGCTTCCCTCGCATGCCCACGAATGAATTTCCCAAAAATAATCGCTACGAAAATCAGAACAGGAAAGGTTGCAATCATCAGCCCCGTAAGCCGGATCGATATCACGGCAACGAGAATAATTCCGCCGCTCATCAGCAGACATTGCCGCAGGAATTGCTGGATCGTCATGGTAAACGTATCCTGGATGAGTGTCATGTCATTCGTCAGTCGACTGGAGAGTTCGCCAATGCGCCGTTGAGTAAAAAACCGCATCGGCTGCCCGATCAGATTGGCGAAGGTTGCGCGCCGCAAATCCACCAGCGCACTCTCGCCGCAGCGGTAAAACCAATACGTCGAGAAGTAGGAAAAAAAGGCCTGTAGAGCCAATGACACTAAAAGCACAATCGTAATCCCGTTGATACTGGTTTTCCAGTTGGTCAGAGCAAGCACCGTCGGTTGTACCTTGGTGGAGCTATCGAGCAGCAGCCCTGTGAGATACGGAAAGCATAGTCCCAGCGAAGTGGAAACCAGCAGCGCGATAACCGCGCCGGTAAGGCGAATTTTATAAGGCGCGAGATAACGGAATATCCGCGCCGCACGCAAAAGGGATTCGCGCTCGATGCGTACTTTGGGTTCTTCGCCGCCTTCAGATTGGATTGCTTCGTCAGCCATGATTAGAGTGCAGCGGATTGAATCCTTTCCGCCCTTGCTTCGTCAATGGTAGAGGTTGAGGAGCCGGGTAGCACGACACGCTCGATGGCCTCGACCGCTTGTGCAAGATCAGCTGCAGGGTCAATCAGGTGCGTAAACGCTTTTGCACGGGCACTCATCGCGGAATCAGAGAGCAGGATGCGAAGATTCGCGACAAGAGTTCGCTTTGAAATCCGCCTCCGATTCAATACGCGTGCTACGCCCAGCTTCCGCATTCGTTCCGCATTGTCCGGTTGATCAAATCCGAAGGGGATGATGAGCGAGGGGATGCCCGCGCGCAATGCCTCGGCACAACCGCCGATTCCTCCCTGGTGAATCATTGCCGCCGCATGCGGTAAAAGGGATTCGAGTGGAGCATAATCAACCGCGAGAATGGTATCCGGGAGATTCGCCGGAGCCGGATTTTTCCCAAGGAGCAGGATCGCACGGCAATCAAGTTCCTGTGCGGCTTTCGCCGCGTGCTGATAGAAATTCTTTGCGATATGAACGACTCCCGACCCGAGTGTGAAAATTAGCGGAGCTTTTCCGCGTTTGAGGAATGTATCGACGCGTTCCTCTGTTTCCGGCCTGCCGGGTTGTGCAAAGTAGGGAAATCCCGCCTGCTGTGTCGCAGCTGGCCAGTCACGCTGCGCCGCAGCAAGAAAGCGAGGAAACATTGCCAGCACAAGGTGAGGGGAGTGTTTTCCTTCGAAGACAGGATTCGGGCCGGGTCTTAGGCCGAGCTCTCGACGGAACATCTGCAGGGGCTTGCTCCACTCCGTCGTCTTGTGCCTGCCGTAGGCGAAAATCATGCGATGCGGCCACGTGCCAAAATACCGCAGCCAGTGGAGGCCCGGAGCTGGTGCAAGCACGCAGGGATCGCACGCGGATAAAAACGAAGTCGGTGCGAGGATGACATTTACCCACGGAATCCCGAGCTTCTCAGCAACCATCGGCGCGACATAGAGAAGTTCCCCCACGACCAGAATATCCGCGCCTTTTGTTGCCTCCAGCAAATCAGGATAGGTTTCCCGCACACGTCCGAAGATTTCCTCGCGCAAAAGATTTTCCGGTCCCTGTCGATTATAGTGTCTCTTGATCACCTCAGGATCAGGATTGAAGTCCGGCCGGATCGCCTGAAAATCAAACCCCATCGTTTTTACATAGTGCGCGTAAGCTTCACCTGCGGCGATGATGACGCCATGTCCCCGCTCTTCGCAGTTACGTGCCATCGCAAGTAACGGATGCAGATCTCCCAATGAGCCAAGGGATGCGAAAACAATGCGCATGACCGCGCCATTAATGATGATCCACCCCACTCCCGCGAGCGTTTTTTGCCGTCGAGTAGAGGAATCTACCTTAGGTGTGTTAAGTATCTTTCGAGCGACCCCGTTCAAGCGCCGCCTTTAACTCGGCGGGTCTGATCGGTTTTGACAGATAATCATCCATGCCCGCTTTAAGGCATTTTCCCCGGTCCCCATCCAAGGCATGCCCGGTCATCGCGATAATGTAAATGGAGTGTGGGTAATTGCTCCGGATATACTGCGTTGCTTCATAGCCATCCATTTTCGGCATTTCGCAATCCATGAGAATAATATCGTAGGCAGTGCGCTGGAGTGCCGCGATGGCTTCCTGACCGTCTACTACAGCATCGGCTTCGTAACCGAGCGCCTTCAATTGCTGAAGGGCAACCTTCTGATTAATGAGGCTATCTTCCGCCAGCAGGATACGGACGGGAAAAGTAGACATTTCAGAGGGGGTGGACATGGAGGAATTTTTTGAAGTTCGCGGATATTATTTCGATTGGCGTCCTTGTTCTCGCCAATACATTACATTCGCACCTCTAATATCGCAACTGCCACCCCTTTTGGATGCCTCCAAAGATATTTATTTCTGAATTTTGCAAACGAGCCGTGTAAAGGTCCGTAATCTTTCTTATGATAACGGGCTAAAATAGATAGTATTGACTATCGATTTTAGCGACCTGATTTATGGATTTTTCAGGTATCCGCAGTTATTGCGCGGATTTGGGCTCTTGTTCAGCAATCGGAATGACGCGGAACACCCCGTCTTTATCCCGATAGAAGCCGCGTGCATAAACTTTGGAATGGGGGTGCGTGGAAACACGGTGAGCATCTTTCGCTTCCTTTCGTGACCATGCATCCACTTGCAAGTTGCCCTTGCTGTCCCAAACTTGCTCGATTGGGAGCGTCAGCTTGGCGTATTCCTTATCACTGATGCGTTCGCGATTCAGTGCCTGCATACTGTATATGGACATCCACCACGCTCCATCGGCATCCGGCGCATTCGGAGGCGTGATTTCAAGTGTCATACCTCCCGTGGTCGTTTTACCACCTTTGGGATTCAGCGAGTAAAGCGCTGAAAGTTCCTCACGAGTTGTCAGATAGCTGGCGATGAATTCCCGGCAGGTATGTTGCAATTCTTTATTCGGAGAATTGTGCCCGTAGACACCGACACTGATTGCCGCAGGATCATTAGGATCGCCGTAGATATCGACCTCCATGTTCGAATTGATCCGAAAAGCGATATAGGGCACATTTTTGAAATCCCCGTTATCGATCACTGTCGCGGGGATTTCTTCAAGTAGTTTCACGCCATCATCATGCCGAAGGTCATTGGCAATGAGTCGCCAGGGGGGCAGCGTTCCCTTGCGGGTGACGTCCGTAAAATATGTTCCGAAATCTGCCTCATCGTGGATGCGGGCGATTTGCTTTTTCGAAAATGTCGCTTCCTCATACTTTGTCTCGATCGTCA
>JBDTJR010000008.1:0-4611 GCA_039935735.1 Chthoniobacterales bacterium
CCATTCCGGCATTGCCTTCCTTGCCCGCGATGGAAGCGATATTCAGGATGCGTCCGTAATTCGACTTCAGCATGTGAGGCAATACGGCCTGGCACATGAGAAGAGTGCCGCGAACATTGATGGCGAGGACGCGGTCAAAATCTTTTGGGTCCACCTCGTGGCTTTTTAGATTCGTCTTGCCGGTGATACCCGCGCAATTAACGAGCATGTGAATCGAGCCGAAGCGTGCAGCAATGGCGTCCACTTCTTTTGTGGTGGCATCCACATCGGTAACATCGACCACCGCAATCGAGCATAAATCCCCGAGCGCCTTCTTTGCATTTTCAAGATTCCCCTGATGAGTATCAAAGAGGCAGGTATTTACTCCCACATCGACCAGTCGTTTTGCCAAAGCCAGACCGAGACCAGCTGCGCCGCCAGTAAGAATTGCTGTTTGATTTTTAAGAGGAATAGAAGACATGAAGTTTTAATTGATAAAAAAGACTGCCCTTAATTAACAGTAGAAAACTCAAAAGTGGGGCTGTCTATGATGATTTACACTTCTCTGTAAGGCCAATCTGCAAAAAACGGTTGCACTTCCCCATCCTGCTATCAATAATTATCAGATTGAGCGAAAGGACTTACTTAACATAAGAAGCACAAGTGAAATGATAGTCCCTCTGGGACAGCACGAAAGAATACTGATCATTGCTCCGCATCCGGATGACGAAAGTCTCGCAACCGGCGGTCTGATCCAGATGGCGGTTGAAGCGGGGGCCCATGTAAGGATTCTTTATGCATCTAATGGCGACAATAATCCATGGCCGCAACGTATTGGAGAACGCAAGATATCGATTGGTGCGCAAGACCGCGTTCGGTGGGGGGAAATACGAAAAGCTGAGGCACTTAATGCGCTTACCCATCTCGGCGTATCAAAAGAGGAGGATGTGAGGTTTCTTGGTTATCCTGATCAGGGATTTACAGATGTTCTTATGCGTTGCGACGCAAATTTTCTGAATGTCTTGCAGTCCGAGATAGAAGAATTTGAGCCTTCGGTGCTTGTTCTTCCTTCTCTCTTCGATCGGCATGCCGACCATAGCGCACTTTCAGTGCTTATTCAGATCGCATTACGGCGTATGCAGAGTTCGGCGCGGCGGATTTATTATTTGATCCATGAGGGGAAAAGCAATCCCCATACCGCCAAAGTCGAGATGCCTTTGGCTCCTGTAAAGAGGGAAAAAAAGCGAGATGCTATTTTACGGCATGAAACACAAATGCTGTTGAGCCGCCGACGGTTTGTGGGCTATGCAAAATCGATAGAGACATTTTACGAGGAGATGCCACCGGATGCCGATCTTGCCCGGCATCCCATTGTTTCTGCGAATCTCGTTGGCGGCGCCTTGCAGTTGCGGATCGTCGGCAAGCGGATGCCATTTTCCAAAAGTAAGGTGTTAATTGCCATGGAAAGTCTCACCGAGGGAAGTAAGCGTTGGATATTGTCTCTTTCGGGACGTTCGGGCCGGGTTTTCCTCCACGACGCAGTTACTGGTAAAGTGTTGCGAGGTGCTTCTGTGCGTGTTGATGCCCATGAATGGAACATCAAAATTCCAATCGCAGGAGTTCACCAGTTGGATCAGATTTTTGTAAAATGGCAGGCTCCAAAACTTTTTTATGACAGGGCGGGCTGGCGCGAAGTGTCCACAACTTCTTTATCCGAAAGTACCCTGTCTTCCCATAGTGTTGAGCCATGTCGTCGTGATGCGATGTCTGTTCTTCGAAAGCCCGCCACTTTCTGGGCGATACTTTCCATGCTGGCGATCATTTACCTGGGAGTAAATTTCATCCGGCATATCGATCATCCGTGGGTCAATTTTGTCGATTTCAATGGCGCAGTCTGGTCGCAGTCCGCGCATAATATTCTGAGGGCTGGAATGTTTCAGACAGAGGGAGCTTCATCGGGCTTTTATTTTGGTCCTCTTCCGATTCCTGCGGCGGGTTATTATCTGCATCATCCTCCGTTGCTGCATTTGCTGGTGACATGGTTGTTTTCCATCTTTGGCGAGCATGAGTGGGCCGCCCGACTGCTGCCGATAGGTTGTTCGTTGATTACCGGTATTTTTCTTTGGTTGCTGGTCCGAAATTGTGCGGGAGAAAGAACTGCGGCATTCAGCGTGGCAATTTTCACCGTACTGCCGATGGAACTCCACTATGGGAAAATGGTGAATTTCGAGCCGCTGGTTCTCCTGCTGATTTTGGGTGGTCTGCTTAGTCTTCGTTATTGGCAGATTTCGGGTTTGCGTTATTGGAAATGGGCTTTTTTTGGGGCTTTAATGCTGGGGATGTGGGTGGACTGGGCGATGCATCTTTTTGTGCTTGTTCTCTGCGCCTACTGGTTTATCCGCCCAGATAAAAAAATGCGACGTATTGCCTGGACACTTCTGCTATCGGCAATTGTTTTTTCCGTAATGTATATTATCCGGATTCGAATGTTGAATCCCGGCGCATGGGATAGCCTGGCTAGCACTTTCGTGCGACGTATCGGTGCGACAAGCCCCATTCATTTTACCGAAACCCAGTGGGCCAACAAAATCTCGCTTGCCTTCAAGACCCATTTTCTTCCCGTTGGGTGGCTGCTTTCCATTGCAGGGGCTATTGTCATTCTTTGGAAAAAATCCCGCGATGCAAATCTTCGATGGCTGGGTTGGGCATGTGCGAGCGTAACGCTTATGGATTGTCTTTTCGTGGGTATTTTTCAGAACGATTCGTATATACACCCTTATATTGCTTTTTATCTCATTGTGCCTGTGGCAGTTCTCGGCGGGGTCGGACTTGATTCCATGACAGACTGGTTTCAAAAACGATTCGAGGTGCTAAATTTTGGCCGTAATGCTGTGACGGGTCTTGCTTGTCTGGTTCTTATTTTCATTGGCTATTCAGGAGTTGAGCAAAGCAATGCAATGAAGCGATATTTTTCGATTCTGGATTTTAAAGTCGCTGAACCGCCGGATTTAATTCCCAAGCTTGGAGAGACAATCCGGGAAAACTTTTCTCCGGATACCTGTGTGCTTTGTAATTTTGAGCCGGTTTATGGCCCTCAGTTGGGTTACTATGCTCAGCGTACTCTGCTGGGAAATATTAGCGAATATCCTTCGTGGGAGCACTTTTTGCAGAATCCACCACAAAAAAGTATGGGGGGTGTAATTTGGATGAACTCCGCAAATGCACGACAGCTTTTAACAGAATTACCCGCCGGAACGAGGAATTTCATAGAAGTCGACAACATACCATTTTGTATCTGGAAGCCATCGACGGTTGCGAGCGCCAAACATCAGGCCATGCCGGTGAATGGAGATAAATCTTTGCGACTTATCAATTGATATAAATGACCGAGGAAATCCCAATGTCAGATCAATTGCAGCGAAGATTCAGGATTGCTGCTCTTGTGCCAGCCCATCAGGAGGCGACATTTATTCGGGAAGTGGTCAGCCGAAGTCTGCCGTTTGTGGACAAGGTTCTTGTCGTTGATGATGGTTCCACGGATCTCACTGCTTCGGAAGCTGCCAGTGCAGGAGCGGAAGTCATTAGACTCCCGGTAAATCGTGGCAAAGGGATGGCTCTCAAAATCGGGTTAAGACATTTGATTGAACACCATTTCGAGCACGTGGTGATTCTGGATGGTGACTTGCAACATTTGCCGGAGGAAATCGAATGTTTTACAAAAGAAATCCAAAGCAACAATTCTCCGATGATTGTGGGTAGTCGGGCTTTCAATTGCGGGAAAATGCCGCTTGTGCGCAAGACTACTAACAAGGTCATGACGGCTCTCATCAACTGGCTATGCGGACAGAGTATTGACGATACGCAATGCGGATTTCGTTCCATGCGGACAGATACGGCGCAACTTATACTGAATTTCAGTCGTACTGACGGCTATGATTTCGAATCTGAAATGCTTCTGATCGCGTCACGGCAAGACTGCTGTATTACAAACGTGTCTGTAAGCACCATTTATGGGACAGAAGTCAGCAAAATAAACCCTTTGCGCGACACTCTGCGATTTTTGCGATTGGTAAGACGCTGGTTATTTGAAAATAACCTTAGCACCACAAAGCCGACTGCATTTTGGAATATTAGAAGACTTATTCGAGTGTTCGCCAGGATGGAGCATTTCGAAATCAAATTGACGATAGGGAAACTTGTCGGCGTTGCAGCCATCATCGCCATTGCAGGAGTAGGGGCGTGGTTTTCTTTCAATTCAAGCTATACCGCTGGCAGCTTCATTAGCCAAATTCTCTCTGAAGCGAGGCATCTGGATTACATGCCGGTCCACTCTCGCGTTTTCCACATTTTTTAAAAACTGTATTGTGGGACAACAGGATTAAAGAGATATGCACCCGGCAGGGGGGGGGGCGAACCCACAACCTTTGGCTTCGTAGAACAGCTGGATGATAAAATTGGAAAAGAAAACCGCGAGTTGAAAAGATGCGGGTCGACGCGCTGTTGAAAAGGTAATTATTGAAAGTCCGCCCCATTGCAGGGAGATCGCCAGGAAAGTGCTGAAGGTGCCGATCAGGAGAATGAGATGTGCGTCTCAGCAGGATATTTCAGTCTCTTCGTACGCAGTAAATCCTC
>JBDTJR010000009.1:0-2562 GCA_039935735.1 Chthoniobacterales bacterium
GCATTAGGATTATAGGCTTTAATGATATGGGCTGCGGCACGGAACTGGTCCGCACTGGAAATAATCGCCTTCTTATAATTTCCGAGATTCATGATTTCTCCGGGAGGCCACTGTCCTACGAGATATGCGGTAGTAATCTGACCATTCGGCTCATTTTGCGGCGCGTAATAACGAACCGCAGGACCAAATGCGTAGACCATTTTCTTCACAAAAGCCTGCCAGCGCGCTGGATAATCAGGATGAAGCCAGTTTGAGTTCGCTGGGTGCTTCGTGTCGTAGAGCCAGTCAGGAAAAGTAAAGTGCCAAAGACAGACCACGGGTTCAATTCCTGCCTCTTTAAGCGCCTTGGTCATGCGCACATATTTATCGATGACCTTTTGGTCATACACGCCGGGCCTTGGCTCGATCCTTGCCCACTCGATGCTGAAGCGATAATGCGTCACGCCAATTTTTTCCAATGCTGCGAGATCCTTTTCAAACTCTGTCCAGGTATAAACGGCATTCCCTTTTTTCGGGGCGCTTCCCTTTTTGACTAAAATATCCCAATCGGTGCTGAAATATTTCTTCTCACCGGGACTTACATCGGGATTTTCATACTGATAACTGCTTGTCGAAATACCCCATGCAAACTTGCCTGTATTTGGCGGGCGGTAGTTTTTATTATTCAGGGTCGGAAGATTGGGAAGGCCAATACAGCCGCCCAGCATACCTGCAACTATTAATCCTAAAAAAAGAGGGAAAGCGCCTCGTGTCATCATCCGCTCATGGTTTCGACTGAAACCCGTCAAGTCAAGCCATGGTTAGCAACTTGTCGGCTCACGCCGGGCGAGTTTTACCGCGTGAGGAATGGCATCAGCGACAAATCCAAGACATTCCACCGCACCGCTGGGCTTGCCGGGAAGCGCAATAACAAGTGCCGACTCCACAATCGCCGCGAGACTTCTTGATAGAATCGCATTGGGGGTGATCCTGCGGGATTCTGCTCTCATGGTTTCTCCGAACCCTGGAACTTCCACACGTAGGATTCCGCGAATGGCCTCGGGCGTCACATCGCGCTCGGCAATTCCCGTGCCACCGGTAGTGAGGACCAAACTACAACCCTGGTTGCAAAAGGATTGGATCGCCGTCTGGATTGCCTCTTTATTATCCGGTACTATGGCTTCGGCGATAACCTGCCATCCGCGGCGACCGCATTCTTCGCGCACAGCGGGACCTCCTGCATCTTTATAAACACCTTCGGATGCGCGATCAGAAACGGTAATAATGCCTACGGAAATCATTTATGAGAGTGTGCGTTTTTCTTTCGATACGAGACGAATGTCGGCGATAACCATACCTTTATCCACGGCTTTGCACATATCATAAAGCGTCAATGCTGCCGCGCTGACGGCTGTAAGCGCTTCCATTTCCACGCCGGTTTGCGCCGCAATCCGCGCTTCGCAAATAATGCGAATTTCTGACTCTCCGACTTCAAATTCTACCTCAATGCCGGTGAGTGACAGCGGATGGCAGAGCGGAATCCACTCCGCCGTGCGTTTCGCAGCCTGGATCGCCGCGATCTTGGCGGTGGCGAGGACGTTTCCTTTGGCAATACGATTTTCCTGAATGAGCCTAACGGTTTCGGGAGCCATGCGAATGACACCTGATGCCTTTGCGATGCGCGCTAAAATCGGTTTCGCGGAAACATCCACCATCCGCACCGAGCCGTCTTCGCCAATGTGAGAAAAATCACTCATCCACCGATTGCCACCATCCGGCGGTTGGGTTCGTAGGTCGTGCGAAAATCATGCTCCTTGGGCTTACGCGCAACGACATTCAGGAAAATTGCGCGCAACTCCTCATCTGACGCTCCTGCGCGCAAAGGCTCCCTCAGATCAAACTCAAGGTGACTACCCAGACAAGGCCGCAACTTCCCATCGCAGGTCAGGCGCAGCTTATTGCACGACTCGCAAAAATGAAAATCCGTCATCGCCCCGATGAAGCCGATTCGTTGACCCGTTGTGGAGAGACGAAAATAATTAGCCGGCCCATTGGTGCGAAAATCCGGCTCTGGAATCAATGAGCCATGTACTGACTCGATTCTTCGTTTTGCCTCTGCAATCGGGAAAAACCGCTCTTCGGATAAAACATCCGTCGTCGACACCGGCATCAACTCGATAAAGCGCAGCAGCAGGCCGCGTTCTCCGGCGAAGGCAATCAACGGCAGGATATCCTCCTCATTTCGATCCCGCATCAGCACACAATTCAATTTGATATTCGTGAAGCCCGCTTTTTTTGCGCTTTCGATGCCGCTTAACACGGAAGGCAAAAAGTCGCGACCGGTTACCGTGGAGTAGGCATCGCGCCGAAGGGTATCCAGCGAAAGATTGAGCGATTGCACGCCCGATGCGGCAAGGATGGCGGCCATGGTGCGCCCATCGGACTGTTCTTTTCCCAGCAGCGTTCCATTGGTGGAAACCCCGAGATCCCGGATACCCTCCACGGATTGAAGCATTTGAAAAAACTCAGGGATGCCGCGACGTGTTAATGGCTCGCCGCCTGTGATTCGAAACTTTGAAACGC
>JBDTJR010000010.1:0-52931 GCA_039935735.1 Chthoniobacterales bacterium
AACACTCGGCGCCCTTTCTCTTGGAGGAAATACACTGATTCTAAAAGCTGGCACCAATGTGACATCCGGAACAGCCGGACTGACTTTTGGCGCCACTACCCTGACCGGCGATACAAGCTTTAATATCACGTCATCCATTCTCACTCTCGCTTCTGTCAGCGGCAGTGGAAATATCACGGAGGCCGGTAACGGCGGCGGACAATTCGTGATTCCCGGCACGATTGCAACAGGCACTGGATCGATCACTGTAAGCAGCGGAACGCTCACGCTCTCGGGTAATAATAGCTACAGCGGTGGCACCAGTATCGGCGGTGCAACGACGGTGAATGCCACCAATTCCAATGCTCTTGGCACGGGTAATGTTGCCGTTAACGGCACTTTGCAATTGTCCGGCGATAGCGCCCTCACACTTGGTAATACTGTCAGTTCATCCTCCGGTGGAACGTTTGCTTCTGACCGCTTAACGAACGGTGCCGGGGTAACTCACAACCTGGGAGCTCTAACGGCTGGCAACAATGTCTTCACTTCGATTATATCGGTGAATGCTGGCAGTCACGTGACTTCCGGTACCGCAGGCATCTCGTTTACTTCGGCCGTTTTAAACGGTGATCTTGCTCTAAACATAGCCAATAGCGCGCAGCTTACACTCGGTTCGGTTACCGGCACGGATACAAATTTGTTTATCCAGGCCGGTTACAATGGCAATCTCAACATTATCGGAAACATCGATACCGGGGCCGGATTTATCAGTTTGCAATCCAACAGCATAGTGACGCTTTCCGGTACCAATAGTTACAGCGGGGGCACCTACATCTTCGGCGGCACGATGAAAGCTACCAATAATTCCGCACTCGGTACTGACGTCGTTTATCTCGGGGGTGGCTGGCTTAACCTCGCCAGTGACTCCGCGCTTCATTACAGCAACAACGTCGAAGTGGGTTATTACGCCACGATCTTTTCCGATCGCGCCACTGCCGGTGCGGGCGTTACGCATATCATTGATACCATGCTTTTTGATGATGCCTATTCGCTAACCGTGTCAAAGGGAGCCAATGTGACTTCCGGGACTGCGGGATTGAGTATTGGCGCCGTTACCTTGACGACGGACGGCGCATCTTTTGCGCCGGATTCGGGCGTTCAACTTACGATCGGAACAATCACCGGTACCGACACGGGCTGGAGTAATAATGGCAATGGCGCAATCACAGTCACCGGTGCGATGTCCCTCGGTGCGGGTTCGGTTTCACAGAATGGCGGCACGTTGACGCTTAACAGCAGCAACAGCTATAGCGGTGGAACCGATATTGCTTCCGGAACATTACGCATCACTAATAGCGGCGCGATGGGATCCGGTAACATAGCGATGGATGGAGGAACACTCACACTCGCCGATGATACGGGTTTGACACTTAGCAACGCCTCGACTGTTCCCACCAACAGTACGATCACATCAGATCGGTTAACGTCCGGAGCGGGAATTACTCATACATTGGGCACACTCTCCATCGGAGCAAGAACCCTGACGGTGAATAAGGGCGCCAATGTGAGTTCCGGCACCGCCGGAATCACCTACGGCGCTGTCACGCTCACTGGTAATGCGACCTTTAAACCCTCAACCGGCACATTGCTTACACTTGCTTCGGTAACTGGTACTAATCGCAGCTTTAGCGATACTGGTGCAGGGAATTTGACGATCCCCGGCATTATCGCCACGGGCTCGGGCACCGTCACACAATCCGGCACCGGTAATCTGACGCTTAATGGCACAAACACTTATACCGGTGGCTTCACGGCAACCGGCGGCACGACCACGATCGGAAATACCAAGGCTTTCGGCACTGGCACGCTTACCCTTAATGGCGGCACCATTAAGGGAGATGGGTCGGACTATACGCTGGCCAACGTCATTTCGTTGGCTGCCGCATCCACTATCAGCGGCGCTTCCAACCTCACATTCAGCGGCGCTTTAACAAATTCCCTAACCGCCAACACACTCACGAATAACGGGACGGGTGATCTCAGCCTGGCTGCCATTAATATTTCAAACAGTAATACCGCCAGGGGTATCACATTTGCGGGCACCGGTGATACAGAAATCACCGGCGTTATCGCCAATGGAGGTACGGGTGCCGGTGCAATTACCAAGACGGGTGCGGGCACGCTGACTCTTTCCGGTACCGCGAATACCTACACAGGCGTGACGACGATCACGTCTGGCATATTAAGCACGGCGACGTTTGCGGCGGGCGGCTCAAACAGTGGCATCGGCAAGGCTCCTGCTGCGGGAGGCAATATCGTTCTTAATGGCGGAACTTTGCAATATACCGGTGCAGCAGTCAGCACGGATCGTCTTTTCACGGTGACTACCGGTGGCGGTGCGCTGGATGCTTCCGGCACCGGAGCAGTCAATTTCAGCAATACCGGAGCCCTTCTCTATACAACTACCGGCGCTCGTACTCTGACCTTGACGGGAACGAATACGGGCGCAAATACGTTGGCCTCTATTCTCGCAAACGGCCCCAGCACCAGCGTCACAGCCATGACGAAGACGGGCGCGGGTAAATGGATTCTTTCCGGCGCAAACACCTACACCGGGGTGACCACGGTCACAGCTGGCACATTAAGCACGGCAT
Organism: Chthoniobacterales bacterium; assembly: GCA_039935735.1. Lineage (GTDB taxonomy): Bacteria > Verrucomicrobiota > Verrucomicrobiia > Chthoniobacterales > JBDTJR01 > JBDTJR01. The sequence goes on from JBDTJR010000010.1 coordinate 2,634, forward strand.
CATTTGCAAACGGCGGCACAGCCAGCGGCATCGGCAAGGCGACCAATGCGGGTGGCAATCTGGTTCTTAATGGCGGAACATTGCAATATACCGGTGCAGCAGTCAGCACCAATCGTCTTTTCACGGTGACCGCTTCCGGCGGTGCGCTGGACGCTTCCGGCAGCGGGGCCGTTAATTTCACCGGCACGGGGCCCACGCTCTTTAGCGGCAGTGGAACACGCACACTGACCCTGACCGGAAGCAATGCAGGCGCAAATACGCTTGCGGCGGTTCTTGGAGACGGCACTGGCGGTGCCACGAGCCTGACCAAAACGGGCGATGGCACATGGGTTCTTTCCGGTGCGAATACCTACACCGGCCTGGTCAACGTTAGTGACGGGTTGCTCTCGATCAATGCGATTGCGGCAAACGGAACTGCCCAGCCTCTGGGTAAGGGAACCGGCGCAATCACTCTGGGTGACACCGCGACACTGCGTTACACCTCCAACTCGGCTGCCACACTGGCCCGCGCATTGACCGTATCGGCCGGCACGGGAACAATCAGCAATACTGGCAGCGGTGTATTGACACTTTCCGGCACATTGACCAAGGCGAATACGGTTCTGGCATTCTCCGGCGGAAAATTCGATATCAGCGGCCAGATTACGGGAGGAACCGGCAGCACTTTTAATTCCGACCTCGTAATTAACAACGCAACCGACATCACACTCGACAATACTGACAATGATTACGCCGGTCCCACTTACGTGTATGGCGGCGCAGCGTTGAGAAATGGTGCGAATAACGTGCTTCCATTAGGCACCACTCTCACGCTTGGTGATGCCACAGATGGCGCGGTGACGAACACCTATGATCTCAACACCCATACTCAGAGCATCGGAGCGATCACCAGCGTCAGCCACGGTGGAAACATTAATAAGATAACCAATGCCGGATCTTCTGCCGCTACGCTTACGCTCACCGGTATCCAGGGAGCAATTACTCCCGTGAGCAGTAACTTCGGCGGAACCCTTGTCGACGGTCTGTCAGGAACCACAGCGCTCACTTTGTCAGGAGGCACCCACAAATTTACCGGTGCGAATACTTATAGCGGAGGCACCACGGTTGCTGCTGGCGCCAAGTTCATTGCAAGCAATACCACCGGTTCCGCAACAGGTGTGGGAAATGTGAACATCGCAGTTGGCGCTACGCTCGCAGGATCAGGAATCCTTGCACCTACCGGCACCAATTCCATCACCGTCCTCGGCACGTTGGCTCCGGGTGATATTGAAGTCATTAATACGCTTTCGCTCGATGGCAGCAGCAACTCAGCGGCGCATCTTCTTACGCTGGGCACAGGGGCGACGCTTGAGTTTGATCTTGATGTCTCACTGGCCAGTGATCGAATCGCGCTGCTTAGCAATTCCGTCGGTGGCATTTCCTTTAATGACAATGTTATTAATTTCACAGATTTGTCCGATGGCAACCTTGCTTACGGCAGCTACACGCTCTTCACCGCGCCAAACCTTACTGATTACAGCGGCCTTACGGTGGACGGCAACGGCAACATTATTGGCGGCCTTACCATCGGAACAGGCGTGTCAGACTTTAATGCCAATCTCTCGTATTCCGGAAATAATATCGTCCTGAATTTGGCTGCCGTACCGGAACCCTCAACCTGGTTGCTCCTCGTTATCGGTTTCAGCGGTCTGTTTTTCGTAAGGAAAAAGAAGTTTGTAAAAATCCTGTAGGTTTTGAGGCAACGCCCCTTTTTGCCTTGAAGCTGCTCACCTTGTGGGGAAGGCTGTGGGAGGAATGAAATTCTCTTTCCTCAAAAACGCACTCGCGATTCTTCTTTGTCTCTTCGTCTTCCACTCGCTTTCATTTGCGGCGGAAACTCCGAAAGGAAAAGCCTCTCATATCGTCATTATTGTTTGGGACGGGTTGCGGCCTGACATGGTCACGGCGAAAAATACGCCCACTCTATATAAGTTTTCACAGGAGGGGACATTTTTTACGCATCATCATGCTGTTTACCCCAGCACGACGGAGGTCAATGGCACAGCGCTCGCCACCGGCATGTATCCCGAGCACAGCGGCATCATTGGAAACCGGGAGTTTCGCCCCCTGATTGCACCCAACGAGCCTTCGGGTATGGAAAAGCTCTCGACTATTCGCAAGGGCGAGTCGGTGATGCAGGGAAATTATCTAAAAGCGCTCACGCTTTACGAAATCCTCCAGGCAAAGGGAATCCCCACGGTCGTGGCGGGAACCAAGTCCGTCGCCCTGCTCGCAGATCGAAATGCAAAACCCTCCGAAGGCTCTTATATCGTTTATGAAGGGTCTGCATTCCCTGCGGAAATTCTGCCCAAACTCAATACGAAGTTTGGCGTTTTTTCTCCCACCCCGACTTATCCGGATAAAGAGCAAAACACATGGACTACTCGCGTGCTGCTGGAAGAGTTATGGAAAAATGATGTTCCGAAACTTTCTCTGCTCTGGCTTAGCGATCCTGACTACTCCCAGCATCACTCCCAGCCCGGAAGCGTCGAGGCGCTCGCCGCGCTTAAAGCTAATGATGACCTCCTCGGAAAATTACTTGCCACGCTGGACGCCAAAGGCATTCGTGAAAAAACAGATATCCTCCTCGTTTCCGATCATGGTTTTTCGACGACAGAGCAGGTCGTGGACTTTTCCACACTGCTCATTGATGCAGGCTTCAAAGCGAGGCGGAAATTTTTAGCTAAGCCAACCGCAGGAGACATTCTTGTCGTAAGCAATGGCGCCAGCACCTTTTTCTATGTCACCGATCGTAATAAGGAAACCACGCACAAACTTGTGGATTTTCTGCAACACTGCAAATGCAGCGGCGTCATTCTTTCAAAAGAAGTGTTCCCAGGAACCTTTACGCTAAAGACCGCACTTCTCGATACACCTGACGCGCCTGATGTCATCGTATCCATGCCTTGGAATGACAGGGCCAATGCCTCGGGCGTGAAAGGACTCCTTTACTCCGACTCGGGCACACCGCGCGATCCCGGTTATGGAACGCATGGCTCTCTCAGCCGTTATGATATGCATAACACACTGATCGCTGCTGGCCCGGATTTTCGCAAAAGCTTTAAAGACGAACTTCCCAGCGGCAATACCGATCTCGCGCCTACCGTGCTTTGGATTCTCGGCATTGATGCCCCTAAAAAAATGGATGGCCGAGTCCTTACGGAAGCTCTGATAAACTCCCACTCCTCAACCCTTCACTCCGAAGAAAAGACTCTGGAAGCGAATGGTAAAAATCTCCCATGGCATCAATATTTGAAAACAAGCACCGTCGGCAGCACTCTGTACTTCGATGAAGGCAATGGAGGACAAACCAAATGAATCCCCTCGCCCAGGAACATCGCGAAATAGAACGCCGCTTCCTCGTGGAGCAACCTCCGGACTTAAGCACCCTTGAGCATCACGAAGTCTCGCAGGGGTACCTTACCAGCATGCCTACCATAGTCCGTATACGGAACATCGGTGATACGCAGTTCTTCCTCACCGTGAAGCGCGGCGCGCAAGCCAATCACGAGGAACGCGAAATCAATCTTTCAAAGGAACAGTTCGAAGCGCTCTGGCCTGTCACTACCGGAAGACGTATTTGTAAAACCCGATACCTGATTCCTCATGGAAACCTGCTCATCGAGCTGGACGTTTTTCAGGGCTCGCACACGGGATTACGAATTGCGGAAATCGAATTTCCCGGTATCGCGGAGGCAAAGGCTTTCGTTCCTCTTCCCTGGTTCGGACGGGAAGTCACGGAAGATATCGCCTATGCAAATGTCAGCCTAGCCACGGAGTAAATCCGCTGCTATGACTCTCCCTGTAAAATGACAACGGAAGCAAAGAAAGCGGGTATCGCCGCGCTATCAATTGCCGCACTCGGCGTTGTCTTCGGCGATATCGGTACCAGTCCGCTTTATGCTTTCGGTACGGCGCTGCAAACCATTCCCGATGGAAATCCTGGCGATGTCATTGCGATCGCCTCGCTTATTGCCTGGGCACTCATCATTATTGTAACGCTGAAATACGTCATGATCGTGATGCGCGCGGACTTTAATGGCGAAGGCGGTATTTTTGCGCTCTACGCCATTATAAGAAAAACCCAGCTTCCAATCCGAATCTGGAGACCGCTTTCCCTAATACTCGTGATCGGTGCGGCGCTTCTTTATGGAGATGGCACGATTACTCCCGCGATTTCTGTTTTAAGCGCCGTAGAGGGTTTGCAAACCGTGGATATGGCACTAAAGCCCTGGGTGATTCCAATTACCGCCGTAGTTCTGATTCTTCTTTTCAGTGTGCAACGAATTGGAACGGGGAAACTCGGACGTTTTTTTGGCTACATCATGCTCTTCTGGTTTATCTGCATCGGCGTAATGGGGTTTATGCAGATTGTGCATACTCCAGTGGTGCTTCAGGCGCTGTTGCCGTGGGTAGGAGTGAGCTTCATGTTCCACCATATCAAGCTTACTTTTTATGTGCTTGGTGCTGTGGTATTGGCGGTCACCGGTGCGGAAGCTCTTTACGCAGATCTCGGCCATTTTGGCAGACGTCCCATCTCGATCGCCTGGCATGGAGTTGCTCTTCCAGCTCTGCTTCTAAATTACCTAGGTCAGGCAGCGGCAGTTGTTCACGATCCGTCCCTTAAAAGTAATTCCAACCTTTTCTACATGCTTCTCCCGGAAGGCGGCTTACGCATGGGAATGATTTTACTCGCCACGGTGACTACCGTGATTGCTTCACAGGCTTTGATCAGCGGAATCTTCTCCCTCACCAGCCAGGCAGTCGATTTGAATTACCTCCCACGTTTTGCCGTCTTCCATACCAGTTCCTCCCAGCGCGGTCAGATTTACATGCCGGCTATCAATTGGCTTCTTGCTGCCATCTGCTTATTGCTTGTCATTACTTTTAAAACCAGCGACTCACTCGCCGGGGCGTATGGACTAGCTGTTACCGGCACGATGATTTGCACCACTGCGGGTTTGGGCTTCGTGTTACGTTGTGTGAAGGGCTGGAACCTTTGGGCCGTCATCGGGGTATGCGGAGGCCTTCTGCTTGTCGAGGGGTGCTTCCTGATATCATGCACTTTTAAACTTCTTCATGGCGGCTATGTCCCAGTTATCCTCGGCGGCGGAATGATGGCGATCATGATAGCATGGAAATCTGGGCGCCGGCTTATCCGTGAGGAAGTACTGGAAAATGGAAATACCCCCGAAGAGTTTGCAAAAATGTTTTCGGATCAAGCCGTGCCTCGCGTTCCAGGCACGATCGTTTTTGTCGGAAGACGCCCTGATGGCATTCTCGCCGTCGCTGTCGCAAAGGAGTACCTGCGCAGAACCGGCTCTGTGCAGCAAAACATTATCATTCTTACCCTCAGCACCAGTTGGACAAATCCCTACTCTGCCGTCCACACCCTCAGCACAAAGGAATACGAAAACGGCATCACGCACGTGAATGCCTCCTATGGTTATATGATTACTCCCGATGCTCCCCGCTTCGTCGCGGAGGCGAATGAAAAACTCGGCGGCAAATTGTTCGCCGATCCTGAAGAAACCTTTTACGTGATTTTCCATGAAGTTATTTACGAAGCCTCAGGTCGTCTTATGTCCGCATGGCGACGCAATCTTTTTTCATGGTTGAGCCGTAACGTACAGCCCGCCCAAAACTATCTTTATGTTCCACCACGTCAGATCGTGGAATTCAGTTGGATGATGCGCCTCTAAAATGCCCGTCAAAAAAACATCAAAAGCCATTGCTCGCTGCGCATGGTGCCCGATAGAAGACCCCTTGTATGTGAAATACCACGACAAGGAATGGGGTCGCCCGGAATACGATGGCCGAAAACTTTTCGAAATGATTAATCTCGAAGGTGCCCAGGCTGGCCTCAGTTGGCGAACCGTTCTTCATAAAAGAGAGAATTACCGAAAAGTATTTCAAAAGTTTGACCCGAAGAAACTGGCGCGCTGGACGGACAAAGACATCGCCAAAGCGCTGCTAAACGCCGGTATCATTCGCAACCGCCTGAAAGTAAATGCCGTCGTGCGCAATGCCCGTGCCTTTTTGGATCACTTTGACGCCGATTCAAAAAAGTTCTCTTCATTTTTATGGGCTTTCGTCGATGGCAGGCCCCTGATCAGGCCCCGTGCTTCCGAGATGCAATCCCGTACGGAAATCAGCGATGCAATGAGTAAGGCCCTGCAAAAGATGAATTTTACTTTTGTAGGCTCCACCATTTGCTATGCCTTCATGCAGGCTGTAGGTATGGTTAACGACCACATGACCGATTGTTTTCTCTTTAAACCGAAAAAATAAGCCATGGTATCCCGCGATTCTTACGATTCGGTTGACGACTATCTGGAATCCGTTCCGGATTTTGCAAAACCGATCTGTCTGAAACTCCGCGAGATCATCCGAAAAACCCTTCCCAAGGCAGATGAGGCCATTCGATGGGGTGCCCCCTGCTATCTCGATCAGGGGCTGATCTGCTCCTTTATAGTAGACGACGACCATGTCGCCTTAAGTTTTTTTCGCGGAATGGAAATCCCTCTCGACGACGCCATTTTCTCAAAAACAAAAGGAAAGAACCTTCGCACCGTAAAATTCAAAAAAATGGAGGATATCCCTCGTGGCCACCTCCGAAGCTGGCTAGTGGACGCGTCAAAGCTCAACGCATTTGGCCTCCCTCCCAAACGGCCTCTCACTACAGACGCTCCTTTGGATATGCCTGCAGAGTTACAGCACGCCCTCGCAAAGCATCGCGGGGCCCGCCGGAATTTTGAATCATTTCCCCTGGCCCGACGACGGGAATTTACCGAGTGGATCGCCAGTGCAAAACACCCGGAAACAAAGTTGCGTAGAGCCCAGGAATCCGCTCTCCTGTTAAAGGACAACAAGAACCTTCACGGAAAAATAAATCCTCAATGAAAATTCGACTCCTCGGATGTGGCGGTGCTTTTGAGCCGCAGGCAGGAAACTCTTCTTTTTGGGTTGAGGATTTTCATGGCGAACGCCTTCTGATCGATTGCGGATTTACGATTTACCCCCGCCTTGTAGAGTTGGGCCTCGATAAAGCTCCCGATGCGTTGTTGATCACACATCTCCATGCGGATCACTCGGGTAGTCTCTCGAATGAGATTTTATCTCTCTGGTATCACAAGGAACAAAAGCCCGTTCGCGTCTATCTTCCCGCAGAGCATTTCCGAAAACCCTTAATGGATTTTCTGCGCCCTCAGCTACTCACACCGGAAACTTTCGTCGACCTCGTGCCGATGCCTCCGGACAAGTGCATTATCGCCATCGATACATTCGGCGAGCACCTTCCCGATATGCCGACCTTTGGTTACGTTCTTCAGGACGAAACCGGCGCGGTAGTAATCTCCGGCGATATCGCCAATGGAACGAGTATCTTTAAGGCAATCGAGTCCTTGAATCTCAAACCTCGTTATGTAATGCACGAGCTGACCTACAACCCTGATAATTGTGCGCACGTGCATTTTAAAAAACTGGAGCCCATGCTGGATCGCTACCAGATTTACGGATATCATTGCGATCCTGCAAAAAAACCCGCGGATTGCGCTATTCCGCTCGCATGGGATAATCCCGAGTTCCGTTTCTAAATCCATTACCTACGCTTTGACAAAATGAACGACGAAAAAAAATCTTCCGCGCCAAAACTGAAAGAACTCAAAGCCCGCGCCCAATTATTGAAGCCGTGCGTCTCCATCGGCAAAGCAGGATTGACGGATGCCGTGCTCGCCGCTCTCGATCATTCCCTTTCAAAGCATCTTCTTGTGAAGTTGAAGTTCGATGAATTCAAGGATCAGAAAAAGACTCTCGCACCTGAGATCGCGCTACGCACGAACAGCCAGTTGGTACAACGCGTCGGAAACACTGCTGTTTTTTATCGCGTCCGGCAAACTCCTGAAACTGACTCCGGAGAGTAATTCTAGAACCCTTGCGAACTCGCAAGCCGCTGCAATTCCATCTGGAACGCAGTGACATCTTCCGCACTCGGACGATATCCCGGTGTGGACGGACTCAGCCCCAGCCTTCCCGTCTGATCGAGATACCAGTCGGAATTAACCCCATCGCTGAAAGTAACTTTTCCGCTGATCATGGAACCCGGTTTTGTAATGTGATCAATCGTCACACTCACGCCACTACCTTCCCCAGGAAGTGCTTCGCCCAGATCGCCCTCAGAGGATAAAGATTCCTCCTTCGACACGTCGGGCACCGTCACAGGCTCATTTACTTCTTTTTCCACCGGAGTCAGGTTTAACTCCGCCATTAAAAGACGCGCCTCCATATAAGTCACAATGACTTGAAGCTCGGAGCGAAGACGGCTCTGCACATCGGAAAGCGAGCTCCCTTCGGCAATCCATTTGGATACTATGGCTTTTTGTTCGTCAGTAAGATTCATGAGAGTTCGGAAAACGTAGCGGATCTCCGCCATCATGCACGGAATAAACGGTTTTTCAATGATACCGCATACTATCCCTGTACAAAAAAGCGCCGCCTGTTTCCAGACGGCGCTTCGGGTTAAATGATAGATAATCGATTAATACCAGCCGGGACCAAATGAGCCCCAATCCATCGACTCAGACTCCGCATCAGACTCCGCGATGATTTCGTCATCAATCATGGATTGCTTCAAAGCCAATTTCTTGTAAGCCATGTAGTTCGAAGGTTTACCTGCGAAGACCACATTCTTGCTTGGATCGTAGTAAGTGTAGTAGGTCTTGCCATTCTTATGACGCATTACCGTCTTGTAAGGAGGCATCTTGGTGACCATTGCCTGCTGCTTCGCAGACGTCACCTGGAACTGCTTGTATCCGGCAGCGGCGAGAAGAGATTCCTTGTTGTGAGAGTTGTCCTTGCGGATTGCAGTACAATTGCTCATGGCAATGGTAAGAATCGCGAGAATACAGAGCGTAGTAATTTTCTTTAGTGTCATTATGGGGTGATGGCTTGAATTCCGAGCCTATTAAGGAACCGATTTTCAGGCAAGCAACTTCCGCCGCGTAGCAAATTTTTTACAAACTACCGCGTCCCCTGCTCCACAGTCTTCAGGGCCGCTTCCGCCTTACCGGAAAGATCCACATTCAGGAATTGTCGGTTCTTTGGCAGCACCATCTGCATGTCAGATAACGCATCCAATTCGATCCTGGCATTTTGGATCACGCAATCCAGCACATGCCCCCCCTTACTCTTGTCATCCGTGATAAAATGAAAGTGGTATCCCGGCACATTCATTCCGCTCACAAAAGGCGGACAGCGAAATCCCACCAGTGTCCCGCGGACATTGTGCAGCGTAAATTCACTCTGCGTCTTTACAATATCCACCAGTAGGCGATAAGGCGGTCTTTGTCGTTCCACACTTCGAAATTTAATCGTGGAGAAAGTTCCTGTTACCTTGATTGCATAAAAAAGATTTTTAGAAGAGATCATCCCATCAAGTGCCCTTTGCAGTTCCGCAAATGACTTCACCATTTCAAGACTGTGACGTTGCTGTGCATGAAAATTCGTCACCTCTGCAAAAGGTGTTTTCATTCCCGCAGGAATAGGCACCACTTTTCCATTCGACAATGCCTGATAAAATCGACCGTCGACTGCGATCATCTCGCCATCCAGCGCATTCACCGTGCCGATACCGAAGTCGCCATGCCTCCCAAGTTCCCCAAAAGTCATCGTCCCGTCATAGACTCCCTGCATCAGCGCGTTAATAGCTGATGCCTGAAACAAAATATCCCCGCCCCGCGCGATGGAAAATCCCAGAAAGACAAATAGAAGAACAAGTCCGCGATTAAATTTCATCGGTTAAAAGAAGATTAAATCGTTTCCCGTTTCTTATGCGTCGCGACATAGGCCTCGAGCGATTCACGCGTGATTTTATGCTTCGCTCCGCATCGCGGACATCCTACACGGATCATTTCACCACCATCGAAGAGCGCATCAGGGTCCATGCGCATCGTCGCCGCAAGCACTTCCATGATTCGCTCCTGATTACATCCACACTCCCACCGGTAATGTCGTGTCTCGAGCAATCGGAGCGTTTCTTCCTGATCGATCCTTTTCATTTTTTCGACGTCCAGGGATTCAAACCACTCCAGGTCACAATCCGGCTGTGCCGTAATCATCACAAAGTCATCATCCTCGAGGTGAAAATACCGCGTGGGCCGCTGCTCGCTTTGACGGCAAAACACCTCCACTGCGGCAAACACATCTTTCCCCTCAAAGTCCACCACACTCCGTCGCGGTTGATCACTTCCCTGCACCAGATCGGAATAAAATAAATTCTTCCCCGCACATTTCACATCCTGTTCAAAAAGATTTCCCGTCACCGTACTCGCAGGATTGTTACCCGTGACAAATAAATTCAAAAGCGGATCTTCGAAATGGATCGTCCATGCCGCGATCTCATTCCAGGGCTTCGACGCGCTGTGCAGCGTGACGGCGGCAACCGCGTCCTTCAGCATCGTATCCATCGCAGGCTCAGGTCGCATCTGATACTGAGCGAGGTGAAGATAATAATCCACATACAGATCGGTAAAATCCGCACGGGCGATCAGCGCATTTCGATTCCGCACGAAATACGTCCGCACCGCCAGTCCCTCCACCTCCGGGATTTCATCAGTATCACTCATGGGACTATTCTATATGATTTTGTCTCAAATTCAATCCAGTCTTGCCGCGTTCAAGAAAATGCTTACTTGTCTTCGGCATATCCCGTATCGACAAGTCAGCGGAAATATTGTTAGAAAACGCCATGAAGAAGGCCTTTCGGGATCTGAGCGAACAGGAGATCCTCGCCCTTGCCATTGGCTCGGAAGAAGATGATGCCCGTATTTATGCCGATATCGCGGCGGGTTTAAAAAAAGACTTCCCACACTCGGCAGCTGTCTTTGAGCAGATGCAGGCTGAGGAATCCACACATCGCCATCGTCTGCTGGACCTTTACCAGCAAAAATTTGGCGACCACATTCCCCTCATCCGCCGCGACGACGTCAAAGGTTTCATCCAGCGCAAACCCATCTGGCTCTTTAGCCCCCTTCGTCTCGAAGCCGTTCGCTCTCTCGCGGAGCAGATGGAGATCGAAACCCAGCATTTCTATGTAAAAGCTGCCACCAGGTCCACCGACCCCGAAGTCCGTAAGCTCCTCGGCGATCTTGCAGAGGCAGAAAAAAACCACGCCGATCTTGCCGAGCATCTGACCGAGTCCAATCTCACCGACTCTGTGAAGCAGGAGGAGGACCGCACCCGTAAGCGCCTCATAGTTCTCCAAATCATCCAACCCGCGCTCGCAGGTCTCATGGATGGTTCGGTTTCCACCCTTGCCCCCTTGTTTGCCGCAGCACTCGCCACCCATAGCAGCGGAGACGCCTTTCGTGTCGGCCTCGCCGCGTCAGCCGGTGCCGGTATCAGTATGGGATTTGCCGAAGCGCTTTCCGATGACGGCAGCCTCAGCGGCCGTGGCCAGCCATGGATTCGCGGCACGGTTTGCGGAGCCATGACGGCTCTTGGCGGTTTGGGCCACACCCTTCCTTTTCTGCTTCCGAATTTCCATGCAGCCCTCGTAGCCGCTATCGCAGTAGTGGTCGTCGAACTGGCCATTATTTCCTGGATTCGGCATCATTATATGGACACGCCTTGGGTCTCAGCCAGCCTTCAGGTCGGGCTGGGAGGGGCTCTGGTCTTCGCCGCCGGGCTCTGGATCGGAAGCGCCTAAAAAGCTTCGCAAAGAATTTTGAGGCTTGGCCTTCTTTTAAAGTGAAACTCCCGTCCGTTCTGCTTTAGAATATCGCCATGCCGCGTTTCCTCCGCCTCCTTTTGATCGCGGGAGGAATTATTGCCTTTCATGCCACCTCGTATGGCAATGTAGAAAAAATCACCGCACAATTAAATGCGGCGACAACCGAGAAGGATCTTTATTCTCAAATTGAACTCCTTCGTCGCCTGCTCGATGAAAAACCGGGAAACGGCGAAGCCCATCAGAGACTCGTTCATCTTTGGGTGAAAGTTTCCGATTACACAATGGCTGAAGACGCACTCGCGCACTGGCCAAACGCACCGAAAGATTTGACCGCTCGCGTTCATGCAATGACTCTCTACTATCGTGATGATAATCTTGAGGGGGCAATCCAGACCCTGAATGATTATCTCAAGACATCGCCAAAAGATGAGCTGACCTTAAAGGATCTCGTCAAATACCTTGCTTCCGCAAAACAATGGCAGGCACAGATCAAGGCGCTGGATACCCTTATCGTCATGCAACCCACTGCGGAACGCCTCCTGACACGTGCCAACGCGAAACGCGCGCTTCAGGATTACACCGGCGCATTAAGTGATGCTTTTGCGGCTCAATATCTCGATCCCGAATCCAGCCCCGTTAAGTCGGCAATGCCAGCGTATGAACGTCTCAATACGGCCCTCAAAGCGATCCAGTCCCTCACCGCAAACCTGCAGGCAAATCCCAACGATTTGAAATCCCTTCTAATCCGTGCCGGTTACTATCAATACGGTGGAATGCCTGAACTCGCGCTTCAGGATGCGGACGCCGCACTGAAGATTGCGCCAAACTCCGACTACGCGAAAATTATCAAGGCACGTTCTTTATATGCGATAGGCAAAATCGATTACTCCGGCGCGATGCATGACTACAAGGTGGATATCAATAAATCCGATGAGAAAAATGCGGTCTCCACAGCCATCATCGAATGCGACATCGCTCTCGCTAAAGATCCAAAAAATACAGGTAAACTTCAGATGCGCGCTTTTCTTTTAAATGACGATATCGGCCAGTATGCCATGGCTCTCGAAAGCGCAAAAATGGCATTGCAAATCGATCCTCACTTTTCTCCCGCGATGCTCGAGGCCCTCTACGCTACGACGATGCTTCGAAATTTCGAGGGTGCCAAAACATGGCTCCGCGAACTTCAGGACCAGAAGGCATCTCCCAAAATACTGGCCCGCGCCCTCTCCATCATGGCGAATATGTATTTCAAAAATACTAATTACGCGCTCGCACTCGAATTCGCCGACCAGTCCTTAAAGCGGGAAGAGTTACGTGAAACTCTCCTTCTTAAAGCCTCATGTCTACAGCGTCTCGGACGACAAAAGGACGCCGAAGCAATTCTGAAACGTGCCGCGGCACTTAAGGAGAAAAAATGAAAACGCGCACTCTTATTTTTTGTTTTCTCCTCGCATTCACTTTCTCCGCCGCGTCGATGACGCGCCCTCCGGTGAAACCTTCCGTTGCTTCGGACGAGAGTCCATCGACAACTACAACACTCCAGATTCCGGATGACACGCGCGCTTTTGTAAATAAGCCGGACGGCGCAGGAGTCAAAGTGGATTCCACTACAAATACGCTCAATGGAGAAACTCGCATCACGATCATTTTCCCAACGGACATGGTAAATCCGGATCAGATCGATTCGGAAACCGCCGCGTCTCCCATTGTCACATGGCCGAATCTCGACGCTACATTCATCTGGCGTACTCCCTCCCAGGGAGAGTGGGCAGTAAAAGGGCCATTCATTCCCAATCAGAATTACCGCCTTCGTTTACGCGAGGATTTAAAGGACGCGGAGGGAAAGCCCCTGCCGACAAACGCATGGGGCATGGAACTTCACACAGACCCGATTAATGTGATTTGTAATTATGATGAGCACGAGCATCTCAGCGCCCAGCCTCAGGTTTCTCTTGAGTTTAGCTACCAGGTGCGTCCCGACGCCTCGGCGAAAGACATCTGGTTCCAGAATCGCGCCACTCGCCAAAAATATCCTGCTGAGATTCTTCTAAATCATGCCTCGGAAACAGCGACCGATGTCGTCGATGTTCACCTTCCCGAAATGCCTGCGTTGGATGGTTTCCGCGTTCGTCCACGCGAGACATTACCCGTTAATGCGACCTATGACCTGATCGTTGAAAATGTGCGCGATGCTTACTCGGGCCGTGGGCTGGTCTACCCTCGTGTGTTTCCTCTTGGCACAACGCGACCGCTGACAATCGATTATGTTGCCGCTCGAAACTGGCCTACAGACAAGCCGCATATCGAAGCGAAATTTAATACCTCACTTGATAACAATCTTCCGGCGAATGCGGTTACGGTTACGCCATCCGTTCCCAATCTGCGACTGCATACCGAAGGAGCAGACCTTATGATCGAAGGAGACTTCGATACGGCTCAACATTACCGCATCATTCTCTCGGATAAAATCCGCGATGACCGTGGTTATACCATGGAGAAATCCTCTTCATGGGGAGCGACTTTTCATGCAAAGGATGCCACCATTCTTTTCCCCGAACGGGACATCATCCGCCAGCGCTCGCTGCTGGGCCTTCGCTTTGCACTTCTCCAGGCAAACACAGGCCCGATCACATGGAAACTGGCACGCATCCCGCTTAATAAGTTTTCTGAAATTTCTGAAGATCGGAGAAAAGCCCCCCCCCCTGCGCTCCTGATTAAGAAATATGCGCTCGAAATCGTAGGTCAGGGAAACATCCCCGCATCGGGACAGGATAAGGAAATCGTGCGTCCCATCGAATGGAAGCCGACAGACAACACCATGTTGACAGGCCCCTACTTACTGGAAGCCTCATCAACGAATGCCGATGGCGATGTTATCGGTAATAATATCTTCACTTTCTTCAATGAGGTCGTCTTTACGCAAAAATCGACACCGACAAAAACGATCCTCCGCCTCGCAAACATGGGCGACGCAAAACCGATTCCAGGTGTGACCGTCCATGCCATATCCCGCGATGAAAAGGAACTCGCCACTGCTGCTACGGATATAAATGGGAGCGTCGAGTTTTCCACATTGGCCCTTGCAGGCGTTGCTTATTATTTGGCGGACACTCCCGGAACTCCTGCAATCGCTTCCGCACAGACAAATAGCGCCTTCTCCTCAGGCTCGACTTATCAATCACCTCGCCCATCTATCCTTGGAAAAATCATCACAGATCGCCCTCTTTACCGCCCTTCGCATGAGATTAAGATCAAGGGGATATTTCGTGAGAAAACGGAAACCGGTTTAAAATGCCTTCCCGCAGGTACGATCGTCTCATGGGAAATCGCCAGTACCATGGAAAATGAAATTCTCACGAGTGGAACGGCGAAGCTAAACGCCCTCGGCGCATGGGATGCTGCATGGAAGGTGCCTCCTCAGGGCAAGTTGGGAGGCTATCAGGTACGCTGTAAAATCAATGATGCTTACGTCGGTGACCCAGCCGACTTCCGCATTGAAGAATACAGTCCTCCCGCATTTTCCGTTGTCTGTGAGCCAAAGACAGATACGCCCTCCGGTGAAGCATCCATCGTTGTTTCCTCCCAATACTTCCATGGCGCGCCGAATGTCGGCAGTAAGGTCGTATGGAAGGCTACGTGGACAAGCGATCACGATGGAGAAATGATTACCATATCCAATCCTGAAGAATTCCGGGAAATGGATCTACTTTCGCAAAATGTTAAAGCCGTAGTTTACGAATCGGAATGTGAGGGAGAAACCATCCTCGATGACAAAGGCAGCGTCACTCTGACCTGTAAGCCGCCTTTTAAAGATCCTGGCAACCGTGCGCACTGCACCGTGCTATGGGAAGCGAATATCACCGGCCCCGATGGCCAAACCATAACAGGTGGCATCAGTCAGAATATCACGATGAATGATATTACCCTCGGAGTGAAGGCAGATCACCATTCCGGCAAAAAAGATATCGCCTTTGATATTCAAGCGATTCCCTTTACACCCACGACCGCAGTTCCCGAAAAAGTACGTGCCGAACTTTTCCTTGTTCGTACAAAATCGGTTAAGGAACGCATTGCTCCCTTTATCTATCGCTTCCGCAATACGGATGAATTCATAAGCATTGAGAAAAAGGATATTCCTGCCAATGGCCATCTGGTCTTTAGTCCAAAAGAACCCGGTCGCTACATTCTCCAGGTTTCGCCCTTGTCGGGTCAGTCAGGAATTCCTGTCACCGATGAAATTTACCTCTCGGGAACCGGCGAGGCTGAAGTCGCCGTGCAAAACGATGACACCCTTGAAGTAAAACCTCTGCATGATGGAGACTCTTTCCCAAGCGGACAGACCGCCGCCTTCCAGGTTCTTTCACCGAGTGGAGGCGTTGCATGGGTTACGGTAGAAACGGATAAAATCCTTCAAACCTTCACGATGGAATTACCCGGCAATTCAAGCCGCATCGAAATCCCCGTCCGTCCCGAATATCTCCCAAATGCCACGGTCTCCGTCTATCTCCTGCGTCCCGGAAAAAAAGATGAACTGCCAGGCGAAATGTTCGGCTACACCCGGATGAATGTCACCGATCCTGCAAAAGATTTAAAAATGCAGATCACGGTAACGAAATCCGAATACGAACCGCGCGAGAAGATCCACGGCGAAGTCATGGTCACCGCAGATACGAAGCCTGTAGCCAATGCAGAACTCACGGTTTACGCCGTGGATGACTCCGTTCTCGAACTCGGCGGCTGGGTGCTTCCGAAACTCATAGATACATTTTACCCCGAAAATCCCTTCGGTGTTGTCACCTATACTGCACTTCGCGGATATGTGGAAAACATCGAGCAAAAAAGCCTCATGCAAAAAGGCTTCACCGTTGGCGATGTCGGAAAAGATCAGTTCGGAAGTGTCAAATTTACACGCCAGAATTTTCGCCCTCTAATTTTATGGCTGCCCGCTATTAAGACCGACGCGCGTGGTATTGCCTCCTTCGACTGCACCGCTCCCGATAATCTTACCCGCTTCCGCATCATCGTGGTGGGCCAAACGGCAGAAAATCAATTCGGTTCGGGGGATACCACATTCAATGTCACCAAGAATCTCTTGATCGAGCCTGCGCTTCCTCGTTTTCTCCGGGAAGATGATCAGGTGGAGCTACGTGCGGTCGTGCGTCAGAAGTTCTCACCGAGTGAAAAACTGCTTGTCCGCTGTATCACCAGCGATGGGCTCGCAATCGTTGGCACTCATGAAACGGAAGTCACCGCCGCGAAAGATCAACCTGTCGTCGTTCGCTTCCCTGCTCATGCTGCAGGAAATAGTGAGACTGCAAGCGTCCGCTTCGACGTTGTTGCCAAAGCAGACTCCAAACGCGCTGACTCCGTCGAGGTTACCTTTCCGATTACTACAAAAAGCATCGTAGTTCAGGAATCCGCCACGGGTGAATGGCACGGAAATGAATTCAAACTATCCACGCAGATACCGGAAACCTGGAAAAAATCAGCCGGCAAATACGATCTCACCCTTTCCACTTCGCAATACCTTACAAAACTAATGGGTATTCCCACAGTCCTGGATTACCCCCACGGCTGTTTCGAACAGAAATCCTCTCGTCTCCTTGTCTATACAAACCTTGGAAAGCTTCTTGCCTATCTTCCAAAATCAAAGACACGGGATGATAATTATCAGCGCACGATCCACGACTCCCTTAAGGAATTTGAAAGTTCCCTTCTTCCCGACGGGCTACTCCCCTACTGGCCGTTTGGCACAGAAGGGAATCCCTATGTAACAATCCAGATAACATGGGCCATCGCCGAGGCTCAGAAGGCTGGATTTGAAATTCCCGACGAACTCTCCAGTGCCCTCACCACGACGCTTCAAAATTTTGTATTGAGAAAAGCCAAAATTAATCTCTCTCCTACCCAGCGCACTTTCGCACTCTTCGCTTTATCTCGCTTCGAGGAGGCTCCGGGTGATGAAGTCACTGCCGCCGCAGAAGATCTCGTGCTGCACCGCGACAAACTCGATGATGAAGGGCGCGCGATGCTCGCGATTGCCCTACATGACATGGACAAACTTCCCGAGCGTCAAATCGAGCTCGTTAAGGAACTCCCTCAAGAGATTGTCCAAAAGGAATTTAATCCCGAAACGTTCTCCTCGCAGACACGCACTGAAGCGATCTGCACATGGGCTCGCATCCTGATCACTCCCGAGGTCGATCAGCCTGCAATGAAAAAGAAACTCGAAGTTCTTATGGCCTCTTCCGCCAGTCTTTCAACTCAGGAGAATCTCTGGTTGCTCGTGGCATTCAACGCCATGCTAACTCAAAAGCCTCCGACGAAACTTCCTCAACCTTTGGACCCCAAATCCGATGCCGTATCTCCTGACAAATCCGCTTCCGAGTGGACGGATCGTGAACTTAACGAAATCGCAAATTTCACCGTTCGCAATCTCGGTAAGGCATCAAATGGAACTTTCGTGGCTTCAGTTCATCGTCAACTTACCCCTGCGGAGCAAATCCCTGTCTCGCACGGCCTGCGCCTCAGTCGCGTGGTCAAGGATCTGACCGATCCCAAACGCACTGGCACTGCGGAGGCCCCATTCAAAATCGGCGATCAGATTCTCATCTCCTATCGATTCAGCAGCGATCACTCCCAAAGCTTTGTTGCTCTCACGGATTCGATCCCCGCGGGTATTGAAATCGTAAATCCAAACCTCGAGATGTTTGGAAAATTTTATCAAATCCCCGACGAACCCGGCGTGAAGACTGCGGCCTTATCGTATTGCGAGATGCGCGACAAACAAACGAATCTTTACTTCAATAACATGGAAACTGGTTTTCAGGGATATTCCGTCCTTGCGAGGGCAACTGCGGCAGGAACATTCTCGTGGCCGGTCAGTCAGATATCCCCGATGTATGATAGCCGGTTTTACGCCCGCACTGCTCCATTGGAATGCGTCGTAACCTCCGAATAGCACTGCTCCTTCTCGTCATTGCCGGCGTCCTGTATGCCTGCTTTGAAATAACGGTCAGCCGTTGTCGACTTCCTGAGAGCCTGAATGCTCCTCCTCCCGCCACTGCCGTGCTTCTCGATATGCACGACCAGCCATTTTCGCGACTGGGTGACGAGCTCCTGCGCGACGCGCGACCGATTCCGCTTCACGACATGGGCCCTTGGATTCCACTCGTTACTGTGGGAATTGAGGACCATCGCTTCTGGAAACATCACGGTGTAGACTGGTACGCCATGCTCAGTGCCTGCGTACGAAATGTCCGTAATTTACGCGTAGTCTCAGGCGCATCTACGATTACGCAACAAACGGTCAAAGTTGCATCTGGACGTACACAGCGCACATTGAGAGCAAAAGCATCCGAGGCGTTCCGCGCACTGAAGCTCGAAAAAACGTGGGGCAAAAAACAAATCCTCGAAACTTACCTTAATCGAATTGACTATGGAAATCGTCGCATCGGCATTGAAGCGGCATCACAGGCTTACTTCGGAAAAAAGACCGCCGATCTTTCCTTAGCCGAGGCTATTTATCTTGCCGGACTTCCTCAATCACCCGGGAGATTCAATCCCTGGCGTAATGCCAAGCGGGCCATGGCACGCTATCAGCAAAATGTCATTCACCTGGATGAACTCGGCCTACTGCCAAAGGATATATCCCGCGCACAACTGCTCGCAACACCACCGAAAGTGGAGATGCATCACCCTAATGTTGTAGCGGCCCACTTCACTGCTCTCGCTGTTCAACGAACTGGTGAAAGCGCCGCCGCCATCCATACAAACATGGATCCCAATCTCCAGCAGGTTGCGGAGACATTACTAAATGAACATCTCCGTGTCTCGGGTCCGATGGGAGTCGGTGATGCCGCCATTGTCATTGTCGAAAATTCCACGGGAGCCGTTCGCGCGCTCGCAAGCGCTGGTCGCGCAGATCATCGGGACATTGATGCAGCCATCGTGGCACGGAGCTCCGGCTCCACCCTGAAGCCTTTCATCTACCTTTCAGCGATCGAACAGAAAATTCTTACCGCCGCCACGCTTCTTCCCGATACTGAAGAGGCAATCCCCGCCCAATACCATGATTACGATCCCCAGAATTACAGTCATCACTTCCACGGTCCGGTACGTGTCCGTGAGGCATTGGGAAATTCCTTTAATGTCCCTGCCGTCATCACGGTAAGCCGACTTGGTGCACGCAATGCCTTTAATGATCTCCGCCAGTGGGGATTTCAGTTTTCAGGAACCTTCGATGATTATGGAGCAGGGTTTATTCTCGGAAATGCCGATATTCGCCTGATCGATCTTGCGGGCGCCTACGCCGGCCTCGCCCGTGGCGGCATCGCCTGGCACGCACGCATGCTACGTAATGAACCCATTGAAAGTAAGCTTATGGCTTCGCCTGAAGCCTGTGCAATCATCACCGATATTATTTCTGATAATGAATCGCGGAAAATAAGCTTTGGTTTGACTTCTCCTCTGAATCTCGGCGTGCGTGTTGCCGTCAAGACAGGCACCAGTTCCGGTTTTCGCGATCGCTGGTGTGTGGGATTCGATCGCGAGCACACCGTTGCCGTCTGGGCGGGAAATCTCGACGGAAAATCGCTCGGCGAAGTTCTCGCTGTCCGCGCAGCCGCTCCACTCTGGGCGGGGATGATGCGTTATCTTCTCGCTCATGGAGACACTCCACTGCCCGACCCTCAGGAAAGTCCGGCACTTCGCCCCCTTACCATAGCAGCCGAAACTGGTCTCCTGCCCCGACCCGAAGAGCCGGTTATCCATGAATGGTTTTTACCGGGAACAGAACCCACACAAAACGCCGCAACCATGTATAAACCTATCGATGGAAAGGATACGCTCATCCTGCCTTCCGAATATGCCGCATGGTGTGCCAGCAATCAAAACACTCTGGCCGCGATTGCTCGCAGCGACAAACTCGAGATCATTTTCCCAAAAAACGCGGCTTCCTTTGAATGGAACTCCCATCTCCCAAAAAATCAACAGATGATCCGACTGAAAGCTTCGCAACCGAATTGCCATTGGATGGTGAATGGCAAAAACGCGGATGAATTATTTCCTCTGGAACCCGGTGAATGGGTAGTAACAGCGATCAAGGATGGCGCCGCCGCCGAATCAAAATTCTTCGTAACGAAACCCGGCTCCTGATAATTTCCTTCCTCTTTTACACTCGAATAGAAAGATTTTATCCATGCCAACCCTATTTAATCCCGGTCTGGTATCTGTCACGTTTCGTCAGCTCTCCGTAGACGAGATCATTGATACTACCGTGGCGGCAAAACTGCGTTGTATCGAGTGGGGCGGCGACATCCATGTGCCACATGGTGACGTGAAGACCGCGCAGCTTGTCCACAAAAAAACTGCTAATGCAGGTCTCACAGTTGCATCCTACGGATCTTACTATCGCGTAGGCGAAAGCGAACTGGCAGGTATTGCATTTGAAGACGTCCTGGCATCTGCATCGAATCTCGGTGCACCTGTCATTCGAGTATGGGCAGGTACAAAAGCATCAGCCGTTACTACTCCGGAATATCGCGACATGGTGGAACAAGACGCCACGCGAATCGCTAATCTCGCACAAAAAGCGGGCATTGAAGTCGCGTGGGAGTACCACGTTAATACATTAACAGACACCCTTGCTTCCACCCTCGCTCTTTTGCGTTCTATCGATGGAAAGATAAAAACTTTCTGGCAGCCACAAACGAGTCTCTCGGTCGAGGAGAACGTCTCTTCCTTACGAACCCTTCTTCCGTGGCTTCGTCATATCCATGTTTATCATTGGAAAAATCGCGGCGAGAGATTTCCTCTCTCAGAAGGAATTGCAGAATGGGCTCCGTATCTGAAAGTCCTTCGCGAGGACGGGACTCCGCGTCCATTCCTGCTAGAATTCGTTCGTGAAGACAGCATCGAATCCCTGATTCAGGACGCCGCCGCCCTGAATCAATGGATTATTGAGGCGTAGGTCTTTTACAGCTTCGCGACAACCTTACTTGTTGCTTCGAGCGTGGCATCGATATCCGCCGCGGAATGCGCTGCGCTCACCGAGCCTTGTTTGCAAGGAGCCGGGAAATGATAAATTCCTTCTGCGATCAAGCCCTGACGATAACGACCGTCGACTTCGAAATCCTGATGCGCGAGAATGTCATGCCAGTCTGATGGCGCGTGATCCATGAAGTAGACGCAGAATGCCGAAGCATTTCGCACGATTGTCACGTTCCGTCCAGCTTTGGTGAAAATCTCCTTCGTGCCCTTTACAAGACGTTCCGTCGTATCATCAATCTTCTTGTAAATCGCACCGTTGTCGCGTTTCAGAATTTCCAGCGTGGCAATTGCCGCTGCCACATTCACGGGGTGTCCGTTATAAGTACCGGCAACCAATACCCGCTTCTTCATGTCGGGATGGCAGAAAAGCTCCATCAGATCCGCACGGCCTCCAAGGACTCCGAGTGGGTATCCATTCGCCACCGCTTTTCCGAAAATTGACAAATCTGGCTTCACCTTGGCGATGGATTGATACCCGCCGAGTGCCGAACGGAATCCCGTCTTTACTTCATCCATCACAAAAACTACGCCGTATTTATCGCAAAGATCGCGTAAGCCCTGAAGATAATCGGGTTTTGGCAACACGATACCCACATTCTGCAATGCAGGTTCCGTGATCAGACACGCCACGGAATGCCGACGGAATACATACTCCACGGATTCCAGGTCATTGAAGTTAACGGTGTGAATACGCCGTTGCGTCGTCACAGGAATACCTGCCGAGATTGGGCAGAAAGGATACTCTCCAGGCGATACACGTGGGCCCACTTGCTCGAGAGAGGGCATCACGGCGCGCCCCACTTCATCATGCCATCCATTGTAGCCGCCGATTGTCGTTACGACATCTTCACGTCCGGTATGTGCGCGGGAAAGTCGGATTGCGAGGTTCGACGCTTCGCTCCCCGTATTCAAAATCTGCACACGCTCCAAGCTTGTCACCGATTCACAAAGGGACTGCGCAAGCTGCGCTTCCCACGGAGTCGTTCCACTCCCCATGAGCGACCATCCGCGATCCAGCGCCGCACGTACCGCATCGGTAACTTCCGGGTGATGATGCCCGAGAAGATGAGGTGCAAATGCCGCATGATAATCAATATAGGTCTTTCCGTCCGCATCGAAGAGATGGCTACCTTCCGCTCTTACGAAAACGAGCGAAGGAGACGACTTACGATTCAACGAGACAACACCGCCCGCGATATACTTTTCGCTCTGGCTGATAATGGATTTGGAAGATTCTGAACTCATGGTTTTGTTTGTAAAATTAAGAAGCAGCGCGAACTTCAGCGGCCTTTTTATCGGCTTCATTGAGCAGGTCAATCAGGGTTGCAAGTGGATCACCATACATTTTTGTGAAGTAATCCTTAAAGTGAGAGACGGGTTCGCCCGGATGATAAATCTCATATACCTCCCCGCCATCCGCTTCAAACTCCACACGACACCAGTCCATCGTCGAGCCCCAGAATTCATTACGCGAACGAATGTCGATATGTTTCCCCGTCAATACATTACGGCATTTCCAATGTGTGGAATTCGTTCCAAGGATACCCGTATGGATGGATACGGTTTCATCGCTCTCCGTGGCCACAAGGAAACGCGTCTTATGATCCATCTTGATGCCCGCCTCCATTAATCTTGGCACAGAGTATTTCCGACGTCCCGCCGCAATCACCTTATAGACCTGATGCCGTGGTCCGTAGAGATTTGTCAGCGTCCGGATCTGATCCGCATTGGGATATTCGAAAGGATAAAAACTCTGCTCAATTTTAAACCCGTAGTTGATCGACTGCGCGATAAACTCCAGATACCCAGCATGCCATGCTACATCGGACGTTGGAAACTCCGACCCCTCACCCCATACCATTTCGAGCCATGGCGTGATGTCGTGACCCTTGATGTAACTCTGCAGCACCTTGCATGTCTCGCCGATGATCACGCTGCGATCCATCCCGATGAAGTCTCCACAGATCGTATCCTGAATGTATGGCTGACATCCGCTGATATGTTTCGCACAACATACACGCACTGCGGGATTCACAGCCTTTACCGATTCTTCAACAAGTTTGTAGAAGTTCGGCACCATCGTCTTATTATCCTCGTCTGAGAACGAATAGTTCATCTTCTTATAGAAAGCATCATTCGGCTCATAGAATGCCGGGAAATCCGTCTTGAAGGCATCGATACCGTAGTCGCGCACCAGACGCTGCATTACCGAGCGAATATGCTCGCGACCAACTTCCGTGCGGATATCGAGGCGGTAGGTTCCGAGCCCTGGATAGAATGCTGGTTTTCCGTCTGCATCCTTAAGCACCGCATCGGGAAATGCTTTTTTGTAAATCTCCGTGCCATCATGAATTTGTAGCGGAGCCACCCAAAGTCTAACGGCATAGCCTTTTGTATGAATCCAATCCACCAGCCCCTTCATGTCCGGAAAGGTCACAGGATTCGGAGTCCAGTCCCCCAGCAACCCATTCACCGTCCATCCGTCATCGATACATACTGAGCCAAAGCGATAGCCATTTGCCTCCCAGGTCTCCACCATTTCCACCACGCCCTGCTGCGTGACCCCCTTGTTAAAAAGACGCCAAGTGTTGATCTCCGGTAGTTGAAAGCGAATGTCATTCATAGATAGGAAGCGTTCATTTCTACTAAATGCGAAAAAAGCGTCAACCCTTGTTCCTTCAAACACGTGGGTATTTTTCCGCAACGTGTTTTCCCATTTTGTATCAGGCCTTCACATCCGGGTGGACAGGCTTACCTACAACCCCTACACTTGACCTCAATTTCTGACCGTTTTTTATATTTCGCCTCTGTTCATTTATGAAAAAAATTCCATCCTTTCTCATCTGTACCTTACTCATTGCGACTATTACGCATCCTTCTCGCGTATCTGCCGCTGATTCAAATATTTTATATTACTTCGACAAGCCCGACTCCGGCATGCCGACCAATTCAGGAGGCGCGTCTTTCTCCATCGGTTACGTCGGCACGACACAGCAAACTTCCACTGAGCACAAATTTGGTGGCGGCAGCATGAAGATCGGGGAAAAAGGCATCGTTCCCAATGTCGCCGAATTTACCGGCTTTGCTTCAAAACCTGATGAATTCAACGATGCCATTTCGAAACTCACGATCGTTGCATGGATTCGCCCCACCTCTCCACCTCCCGGTGGACAAAGTAAATTTAGTGGCGATGGAGGATCGCATATTTTCGGCCGCTGGGTGAATGGCAAAGGTCCTGGCTTTTTTTTCTATGACTTTTCCTACAAACGCTTCAATTTCACATTCTACTGCGACACGGCTGATCCAAAGCTACAGTCATACAGCTCTCCTGCTATTCTAGGCGCTTTAACGGATGAATGGCTACAAGTAGCCGTCACATTCGATGAAGGCCATATCGTTTTCTATTATAATGGCCTTCCCATCGGAGACGCCAACGCCGCTACCAAAGGCGGCACCAGCATTTCCGCCGTCGAAGCAAGTAGCACCCTCGTCGGATTTAGCTTTTCCAACCCTGGAGATTGCATCGACGATTTCGGGTTTTTCCCGGGCCGCGCTCTCTCCGATCCCGAGATCGACGAAATTTACACTAAGGGCCTCGAAGCTTTCACCAAAGCCTCCATTCCTGCCCCCACTCCCGGCAAGTCACCCGCCGCAAAACCTGGTGCGGCCTCACTGCCAATCAGAAAGTAGTGGAGATATCGGATTCCCTTTATTGGGTAACTTAATGCGCTATAAAAGCGCTAGGGAATATCAATTTTAAAGGGCAAAGCACGCAACCCGTCTCCATTCACGAGATCCACCGAAGGATTATATGCCCATGCATAGCGCACGGTTTTCGGTGCAGGAACTTCCGCGCATTCCAATACAATGCCACCGTCAATAATCGTCGCCGTAGCAGATTTGAAAACACCGCTTACATCAGCAACTTCGAAACCCAGCGGCGGTTGTCCATCCGTCGTCTTAAGATTTCCGGCATGATCAAACTCCAGACGCGGTTTCCCCTGTGCAATCTTTGCCGTGCGAATCATAGGACCGGTGGATTCCATTTTCTGCCCGTAATCACTTACAAGAGTAATTCGCGCAAGGCGTTCGCCCACTGATTTTTTATTTTTGTGATGTAAGTCGTTCGCATCTCCGACATCGACGATGATCGCCATCCCTGTTTTTGGAAGTCTTAACGTCTCGCGTTGAATTTCACGCATCTCCGGCCAGTGCTCATGAGCCGGGCAGGAATAATTTGGGAGCTGCACAAAATAGAAAGGAAGCTGATCATTCCCCCAATAGTGTCTCCAACTGGTAATCAAGCCGGAAAACGCTTTGGCATAATAATCCTCATTATGCACGGACCAGTCCAAATGAAGTTCTCGCGTACCCCACACGAGAGAAATCACTAAACCGGTGGTATCGGACTCCCCTTAATACCAAAGAAAGCCACGGATGGCATATCCGATGAAAGGATGCGTCATGGCATTAAAGATATTTCCGGGGCCAAGAGAAAAATCCACTCCCCTGGGATCTTGTGCGGCAGGTATCACCTGGGCTGCATTCTCGTTTTGCTCAAGAAGCCGCACCATATTTGACTGCCCGGCGCAAAACCACACCTCACCCCATAGTACGTCGTGAATTACTTTTTGTGTGTCCGTCCACTTGTGGTGGTAACTCTACACGCCACTATCCACCGGCATCCGCGTTCGCAGCAACCGAAACGCCATCGACGGCGATAGTAATTTTTTCATTCGGACCAGCTTTACCCCAGATTGGAGTTTTGACTCCTGCCTGCAAAACCATGTGATCCGAGAAAAATGCAGGCATCTTTAACTCCGCCCGTGCACTACCAACAAAAACCAGAAGTAAAACAAACAGGTGTGAGTGACTCAGACAAAGCTTTCTACTCATAGATTGCAAAATTGGTTTTGACGTCTCGGTAATTTTTTCCCAAAAATGAAGGCTCAAAGCATCTGACCATTTGAGCGTATTTTTACCGGATAACCCGAACAAACGAAAGATCTCTCTATGAAAAAGTCTATCTCACACACAGAGGAATACGACATCGTCGTGCTGGGAAGCGGCGAAGCAGGTAAATACATCGCATGGAGCCAGGCAGAAAAAGGAAAGAAGACAGTCGTCATCGAGCGTAGATATATCGGAGGCTCATGCCCTAATATCGCTTGTCTTCCCAGTAAGAACATCATCCACAGCGCAAAGATTGCCTCCTATTTCTTCCGCAGCGAAGAGTTTGGAATCCGCAAAGACAATACCCGTATCGATATGTCCATTGTTCGTGAACGTAAGCGTAATATGGTCAAAGGGCTCGTCGATATGCATCTCGCCATCTATAAAAAAACCGGAGCGGAATTAGTCATGGGCTCCGGTCACTTCATTTCTCCCAAGACCATCGAAGTCGCATTATCCGATGGTGGCACCCGCACTTTTCACGGTAAGAATGTTATCATTAATACAGGTAGTCGCGCAACCGTCGACCCCATCCCCGGACTACTCGAAGCAGATCCCCTTACGCATATCGAGCTTCTCGAATTAGACCACATCCCTGAACATCTTATAATCATCGGCGGCGGCTATATTGGTCTCGAATTGGCACAGGCGATGCGTCGCTTCGGTAGTCGAGTAACAATTGTTGAGCGGAATAAACGTCTGGCGCATCGTGAAGATGAAGATATCTCGGTGGCCCTCCACGATTTATGCAAGGATGAAGGAATCGATCTCGTCACGAATGCTCAAATCACACGTGTTGAAGGAATATCTGGTCAGCAGGTGAAGTTGTATGGTTCACAAAACGGCACTGAGTTCGTTCTTGAAGGCACTCATTTTCTCGTCGCTAGCGGTCGCAAGGCAAATACGGATGGAATCGGTCTAGAGTTAGCAGGAGTGGAATTAACCGAGCGTGACACTCTAAAAGTAAATGAGCGGCTCCAAACCACGGCTCCCGGTGTTTGGGGTGTCGGAGATTGCGCGGGAAGCCCAAATTTCACGCATATTTCTTTCGACGATTTCCGCGTCGTTCGGGATAACCTGGCTGGCATCGAAAAGGTAACAAGCGGGCGACAAGTGCCGTTCTGCTTGTATACTGATCCCGAGTTTGCCCGGATCGGGCTTAGCGAAACAGAAGCTAAAAAACAGGGTATTCCCTACCGACTTACAAAAATTCCCATGGCTGCAGTGTTGCGCACCCGAACACTTTCCGAAACCCGTGGATTCATGAAAGCCCTTGTGGATGCCGGAAGCGATCGCATTCTAGGTTTCACTGTTTTTGGAGTGGAAGCGGGAGAGATCATCGCTACCGTCCAGGTCGCTATGCTCGCAGGACTACCCTATACTACGTTACGTGATGCCGTCTTTACACACCCAACTATGCTAGAGGGTCTTGTCAATCTGTTTACGGCCGTACCGGCTCGAGCCTCTTGAGCATACTCCTAAACTTCTTCATCATTATAAATTTCCTCCGGCCGCCTGCCGTGGTTCGAGCTTGCCAGTCTCGGTGACCCACACCGCAAGGGCCGATTGACCGTGCTTTATTTGTCCCACAGGTAGGCGTAGAGTCGCCGTTGGCGTTTCTCCGCTCATCGCCGATGTTTGGTAATCGACCACGACGAAATCGTGAATCAGCTTGCGCCCCTTATTTTCACCGGCCTTCACATCGGAGCTTGCGCCCAACGTTAGTAAAGCTACATGAGCCTCCCATTTGGCTTCTATTTTATTTGACGGTTGGAAAGTGACTTCCACTTTTCCACTCTCATGAAGCGTCGCAGAAAGTTTTCCCACTTCCTTTTTTATCGATGAAATAGAATGCAGGTCACGCGGTCTCCACTCTGCTCCGTTCAAAACAAAAGCTGGCGTATACACGCTATCGCTCCCCCACGAGGCCGCATAGTCATGCTGACGGCGAGTAGCCTGCGCGCTCGCAAAAGGATCACTCCAGCCAAGCTTGTCCCAATAATCGACATGGAAAGCGACAGGCACGACTTCTTTCCAAAGCTCCGGACTACGACGCAGACTCGAAAACCATTCCTCGGCGGGCGGGCAGCTCGAACACCCTTCTGAAGTAAACAACTCCAGTAAAGACGTCCGCATAGGTCCACTCTGCACCGTTACCTCCATAGCCTCAGAATTTCCTATAAAACAGGAAAACCACAGGATCAAAACAACGGACCGAATAAGCTGCATATCTATTCGAGATACGAAGCACCCTGTTTATTCCCTCCTATCTACCCCTTCGCCTTTTTATAAAGCTCGGACGCTGTTTCCCAATTCACGATGTCCCACCAGGCTTTCATATAATCCGCACGCACGTTTTTATATTTCAGATAGTAGGCATGCTCCCAGACGTCCAATGCGAGAATGGGTTTTCCGGGAACTTCGGCGATGTCTGCCATCACCGGTGAATCCTGATTCGGCGTGGAAGTGATCTTCAGCTCTCCCTGTGGTGTATAGACAAGCCATGCCCAACCGGAGCCGAATACTGTTCCTGCTTCCTTGATGAAAGCCTCCTTGAATTTATCCATGCTGCCAAAGGTGGCGATGATTGCTGCCTCAAGCGATGGGGATAGACGCTTACTGTCCTTATTCGGCGTCATCATACGCCAGAACAGGCTGTGATTGTAATATCCACCGCCATTATTGCGGATCGCCTTACGAACCGCTTCGGGCAAGCTTTTGATCGAAACCAATAACTCCTCGATGCTTTTGGTCTTCAACTCTGGCGCACTTTCGAGCGCCTTGTTCAAATTATTCGTATATCCGACATAATGCTTGTCGTGATGCAGGTGCATTGTCTCTGTATCGATCGAAGGCTGTAGTGCGCTGTAATCATACGGCAAAGGCGCTGCCTGGAATACGCCATCCGTTTCCGGCATCATGTCAGCAGTTCCGCTGGCGCTCGCCGCGCTGACCGAAGCCGCCCGGAGCATCGAAGGTAATTCCATTACTGTTGCAAGAGCCACACCGCCAAGAAACATAAACCGCCGCCGCGAGAACCGCGATGACGCATCACTGACTGTCTGCAAACCGGTATTCGTATTCATAAAGAACAGGATATTCCGCATTTGCTCCTTGGCAACCCGTAAGGAGGGTAAGGGCTATCCTATTTGCGGCATTTTCGCGCTCTTATAATCTCTTTTGCTCGATCGTACCAAAAAGATTTTGACAACCTGCACCTAGCACACACAATCGCCTAAGCTTTAAGCCCTTCTATTTCGTGAGTATTAAGCACGTTAAACTACCCGCCACCTTCCCAAAGCTCCATGATTACAATACATGGAGCTACGATTCCGAGCATACCACTCAGGAACAAGTCGCCGCACAGGAAAAGCTACAGCAAGAGTTTGCCGCACATTTCGAAACAAAATTCGGCAAAGGGGTCTACATCTCTCCGAATGCCGCCATGCTATGCTCGCGTCTTGTTCTGGGTGATCATTCCTATATCGCTGGTTATTGCTACGTTACCAATGATCTGGAAATGGGGTCGAACTCCACCATGAATATTCACTGCATGTCGCGCGGTAAAGTGAAAATGGGCAATGATGTGCGTATCGGCGCCTACGCCACGTTCATGGCGGTGAATCATATCCATGAAGACTGGGAAAAAACCATCCGCACGCAGGGCACCGAATGGAAAGAAATCACGATTGGCGACGACGTCTGGATCGGCTCACATGTAACTATCCTGCCCGGAGTTACTGTCGGCTCTCATTCAATCATCGGTGCGGGCGCGATTGTCACCAAAGACATTCCCGAATACTCCATCGCTGTCGGAAATCCCGCGAAGGTGGTTCGCGACAGGCGGGTTAAAAAAGGAAGCTCTGCCAATAGCAGCGCTCTCGAAAAAAAGATCACTACATTTGGTCAAAAGGTCGCACAGCAATGGCCGGATGTTCTCGCGAAATTCGAAACTACAGATCCGAAGCTCGGCCCGTGCTATCAGGAGAAAGCGGATATGCGTTACGCCCTTGCATTGCGCAGGACAGCCGATGCCATCGAAATCGCCGCGATGTTCAATTCCCTTCCCGCACTGATGAAAAAGGAAGAATACGCTGCGTTCTTTCTAAAGCATCAGGACCAGGAATCCGGTCTTTTCTACGACCCCTGGGTAGAGGAAAGCCGCAAGGAACCGGAGTTGTTGGAATCCCGGATGGCGGCCTACAATTTTTTGACGGTTGGCTATGCCCTTGAGCTTCTCGATTCAAAACCTCTCCATCCCATTTCCCTTCTCGATAAACTCTCTACAGAGCGTCTTCTCGCAAAACTCAACAGCCTCCCGTGGACAAGTGCTTCATGGGGTGCCGGCGCGTGGATCGATCACTACTCCACCGCCGCCTATCTCCATAAAAAATACTTTAATCCCGATTTCTCTCTCGAAGCGCTTTTCGGGTGGATGACGCTTCACGCCGATTCTTTTACCGGCATGTGGGGAAAGCCAATACAAGAAACAGGCTGGATCGAACCCGTCAATGGCTTCTACCGGATGACCCGCGGCTCCTATGCGCAATTCGGAGTTCCCATTCCCCACCCCGAGCGCGCGATCGATACTATCCTCGTGCAGGCGAACGATCCCCGTTACTTCGGCGAAGGCAAATATAACGCCTGCAATGTGCTCGATGTCATTCATCCGCTCTGGCTTTGCGCCAAACAAACCCAATATCGCAAAGCCGAGGCCACACAATGGGCCCGCACAATGCTCGACCTCTCCATGGCAAAGTGGCGCGATGGCGACGGCTTTGGTTTCGATATCGATCCTGGAACAAAACCCAACGCACAGCCCAGCCTGCAAGGCACAGAAATGTGGCTAAGTATCATTTTCCTCCTCTGCGAATATCTCGGAGTCGCACCCGCTCTCGGCTATCGTCCGAAAGGTGTCCACCGAATCGAAGTCGCCCTGCCGCTGACAAAATGAAAGCGATTTATCTTTGCGACCATTCGGAACACTTTGATCAGGTATGGGCATCGGAGCAAAAAAGCCGCTTGCGTTCCGTTGTCGATATTTCGGACAGGATGTTCAAATCCGACGAACTCCCTGCTGAAGCTACGAATCTGAAAGACGTGGAAGTGGCCTTCTCCACCTGGGGAATGCCTGCTCTCACCGAAGAGCAACTCGACTATCTTCCAAACCTCCGCGCCGTCTTCTACGCCGCTGGCACCACCCGCAACTTCGCGCTCCCGTTTCTAAAACGGAACATTCTCGTTGTAAACGCCGCCGCTGCAAATGCCGTTCCCGTTGCGGAGTTCACGCTCTCACAAATTCTTTTCGCGCTGAAATTCGGCTGGCAACAGGCGATGGCTTTGAAAAACGGCGGTCCGGAAAATTGGAAACGCCGGGATATGCCCGGTGTTTACGAAAACACGATTGGTATTATTTCTCTCGGCCTGATCGGTCGTAAAGTCTGCGAACTGCTTCGCCCTTTTGTCCTCAAAAAACTGGCTTTCGATCCCCATGCCTCCGCTGAGACTTTTCAGTCTCTCGATGTAAAGTCTGCCTCGCTCGAATCTCTCTTTGCAGAAAGTGAAGTCGTCACACTCCATGCTCCATGGCTACCACAAACCGAAGGGCTTATCACCGGCAAACTCATCGCATCCATGAAACCGAACGCGACTTTCATCAATACCTCTCGTGGAGCCATCGTTAACGAGCCCGAAATGATCGAAGTCCTGAAGCAACGTCCTGATCTAATGGCGGTGCTCGATGTCAGCAACCCCGAGCCACCAGTTACGAGTTCTCCGCTTTATACCCTTCCAAATGTCATTCTCACACCGCACATCGCGGGTTCGATGGGCAAGGAAGTGCGCCGTATGTCGGACATGATGATCGACGAATTCATTGCATGGACAAAAGGCCATGCCTCTCCGCATACGGTCACTTTCGAAACCCTCGAAAAAAGCGCCTGATCAATTTACTCTATGAATCCCGCCACAAAAGAAGAACTCGTATCGACAATTCCCGAAAGCCGTAATCCTTACACAGAGGATCCTGACCGCCACGCCATCTGGGATGCACTCGTCAAACGCGATTACGAAGCTTTCCTCTCCTATGACTGGAGTATTTGTGCCGATGATTTCGTTGAAAGTGAATTCGTTGCCTACGATGCAGGATTCAAGGCCGACACCGCGCTCTGGAAATTGAAATATCCCCGACTCTCAGACTACCGGGATGAATGGCTTCGCCAGGCTCGTGAGTTTCTCTCCGTCGAATTCAATGGCATCAGCAAAATCGACTTCCTGTACAAGGCAATCGATCTCAGTTATATCGAACTTCAGGGTGACCGCGGGCTAGCCCGTAAAAAATTCAACGCCTCCGTCGAAACGACAAAAGGCGATACCGTCACCCTCGATTGGCAAAGCATTTTCTTTTTGAAGAAAGACGAAGGCCGCTGGAAGGTTACCGGCTTTATCGGTTATCTCCCAAGGAAGATGATGTAGAGATTTCGGGTCAGGCTGGCATTGCTTCGAGAAGGAAGCGCTTCCAGTTTCCGAAAAATACCTTATCGATATCCTCCGACTTATAGCCACGGCTCTCGAGGACAACCTCGAGCTTGTGGAGATCGTAAATCGTTTCGATGTCGCCCGGGCTTTGCTCCGTGCCGTAACCACCGTCAAGATCGCTTCCGATCGCGGCATGGTTACAATTTCCCGCCAACTGGCAGATATGGTCGATATGGTCGGCGACATTTTCCATCGTCACAAGATCACGGGACGTTTTCCCCAACACCCAGCCGGGCATAAGCATCCAGGTATCCATAACTGCACCGATCACGCCATCGCGCTCGATGATCATGCGCAACTGCTCGTCGGTAAACTGGCGTTCGTCATTCACAAGACTGCGGCAGTTGTTATGACTCGCATGAATACGACCGCCAAAAAGATCAATCGCCTGGAAAAAGCTAGGATCGCTCATGTGCGTCATATCGAGAATCATCCCGACTTCCTCCATAGCCTTGAGCACCGCAGGAGCGCGTGAAGTCAACGGGCCGGAAGCATTGGTCCCCACCGCATAAGCGCTTGCGCCGTAATGAGACAGACCTAGCAAGCGCAGACCACGATCCCACCATACTTTGATATCGTCGGCATTCAGGATCGGATCAGCCCCTTCCATCGCGAGAAAATATCCCTGTGGTTGCGCATCAAAATCTTTCTCGCAAGCCGCCCAATGCGATTTCAAATCCGATGCCGTAAAGAGCTGACGCATCGCACCCTGGCTTTCGAGGATATGGTAATACTGAAGCTGCCCGACCGCCGTCGCATTCGCAATCTCCTGGTTTCTAAAATCCAGATCCACCCGCTTCCAGGAAAGCACTTCGGATTTGGCACGTGCTAGAAGCGTTGCAAAACAAACGGCCATTTTCGCACGCTTCATTTCCGGAAGACTCACCGTCGCAAGATCACGGCCCTGCGTGTCATCCATTCCTCTTTCAGCGGCGCGAATGTGCGCGATGGATTTTGTAATATCCCGGTTCCATGACATGGCGTTCCAGGAAAGGTCCAAATGGGAGTCGATTAGGTATCTCATGCGTGAATTTTTAAAGTTAGCACGTCTTCCCCTACGGTCAATATTGAGATCAATTTTCCTTCAGCGGGATTTCTCTATCGGCGTGTATTTGTCCGCCAATCGCCGCATTTCCCAGGTAAAATCCCGCCATTTCTTCTCCCACTCGGCAGCTTCCTCTGGAGTGTAGGCGTAAAAACCCCGTTGATTGGCAATACCCTTCGCTCCGCTCTCTGCAAGCTTCCTAAGGGTTTCAGGTGACTTTTTGGCATCACAGAGCTCTGCCGCCAGCTCATCGAGAACCGAGTGATAAGCCGGAATCCCCGTCAAATCCACCCAGCGAAAAGGCCCTGCAATCGTGGCCCAGGAACCGATGTCATTGCGAAAGGACGCGTCAATATCCTCCACATTACCGATTCCATTTTCCAAAAGATACAAAGCCTCCCGCAGCATCGCGTACCTCAGGCGATTGGTGATAAATCCCCGAATGTCCTTTTTAACAACCACCACATCCTTACCAACCGCGCGTCCAAGCGCAGCAGTCGTCTCCGCAGTGGTATCCGAGGTCTGCTCTCCGCGAATCACTTCAAGAAAGCGAATGATATGGCACGGCTCGCCCCAATGCATGCCGATAAACCGCTCAGGATGCTTACGCCCCATCTGCAACAGCGTTATGGGAAGCGCTGAGGTGTTGCTCGCAATAATAGCCGCCGGAGAAATTACCTTCTCCAGCAGCTCAAAAATCCCGCGCTTGTCCTCCAGACTCTCGACCGCACTTTCAATAACGAACGGACAATCCTTCAGTCCTTCAATATCCGGAGTAACCGTGAGGTTTTTCCTACCTGTCGCTGTAAGATCCGCGGATGCACCAAGGTTCTCAACCAACTCCTGTAAAGCGATGTCTACATGTTCCTTTGCAGCTTCTGCCGCTTCCTCACTCCGATCACAACCGATAACGCGGTAACCATGAGCCAGCAGGCAGGCCGCGATACCGCGCCCGAGCAAGCCCAGCCCTACGATTCCGATCGGTTGTTCCCGCGGTGGTTCCATGACAGATGCCTACTTCTTGCAGGCGATCACATCGATCTCCACCTTGATCTCGCCCAGGCCGCTCTGCACGGTCGTACGGACGGGAAGAATAGTGCCCGCAAAAAACTTCTGATATGCCGCATCGAAACGGTCAAAATCATCAAAGTTTGCCAGGTGACAAGTGCTCTTAACAATATCGGCACGCGTGCAGCCCGCCTGTTTCAAAACGCGTTCCACGTTTTCCAACGTAAGCTGGGTCTCTTCTTCGATCGTGCCCTCCTTGTATTCGCCGGTCTGCATATCCAGCGAACCCTGGCCGCTGACGAATACAAATCCGTTAGCTTCGATTCCGGCGGAGTAACTGCCGGTGTTTGCGTCTTTGTTTGGATCTCTGATTTCTTTTTTCATAAAATTTATTTTTGAACTTTAAAAAAGGTCGTTACCTTTCAACAGGATCATCTCTACACCGCGAAGTGGAACTTTTACAGTCAGTTTCCCATTCGCAAATTCCGATATCAGGTTACCACTACGCACACCCGTGACACTCTCAGGTTTGTTGCGACATGCAATTTCCACCGTCACTGGATAAGGCTCAATAGTATCAAGATCGACATCCGTACTTAAAGGATTGGGATGCTTCCTTCCCAAATTACCCAATCCGTAATCGACAAGACCCACGGCGGAGGCGTCCTTGTTCACTGTAACACGTCCGCTGATCATGGTATCACTTACCTTGACCGTTGAGGGCAAGGTCGTCGCTGGAAGCGTTGCAAATTCGCGTTGCGTTGCGTTTTGCGCCAGGATCGTTGGGAAAATATCCCGCAGGTTATGCTCATAAGTCGCACGCATGTAGCTTAATCCTGGAGCGAGTCCATATTGATAAACCACTCCCTGTCCTTTCTTCGTTTTGACAAGCGCAGGTGAACCATCTGAAAAAGTCGCAAGGATTTCTGTCTCTGCTTCCGGAGTAATCTTCGACTTCTGGCAGATCACCTCAATGGTCTTGCCGTTCCATATGACTTTATCGAGAGGAACAATCGCTCCGGCGTTCCCGATTCCTCCACGCAGGGCATCGTTTTTGACGGATTGAAGCCCTGCGATGCCGAATACCTTCGCACCACTGGTGACCGGTTCATCAAATTCATTGCGAACCTCCGGCACAGAACTCACCAGTGTACCGCCTTTATCAACATAGCCATCCAATGCGGACAGCGTCTCCTTGCGCATATCGGTACCAACTACAAAAAGCATCTGATAATCTTTTCCCATCCCATCAATGAGATCCTGCTCGGTTATGACATCGAGAGGAATTCCCGCATGCAGATATGCCAGATAAAGAGCCGCACATTTTTCATAAGCCGTGCGATCCCAAAGAATACACGAGCTGGGATAAACAATCGCTGCATGCGCTGGCTGCACCTTGCCACCTACGACTACATTTTCAGCCAGCGCCAGTTCACGTGCAATTTTCGCGGCGCCCACAGCATTTTTTGGATTACAGATCCAACCGATTTCTCCACCTATAGGACTATAAGGATAGAGAAAAAAGATCGTATTTCCCCGCATCAGGCGCTCGTAAAACTTAAAGAGATCGCGCGACGGAGCCGAGACGCCATCAAAGCCAAAGATAGGATAGTCGCCGATGGGAATATTCCGGTATTTTGCCTGCGACCGCATCTGCTCCGCATACCATGCCGTGATTCCCGCCCCTCCTGGTTCAATCTCAAGCCAGTCTTCGCCCCACACTACGCCTAAACCGGGGCGGCGATATAGCTCCCACAAATCAATGGTATTCCCCGTATAATATTCAAAACACGACCAGTTTACCTTTGAGAGAAGATGCGGATTCAATTCCGTAAAAATCTTCATCGAGCTATCCCAGAAATTGATCTGCTCATCCATCTGGAATTGACGGGACAATGTAGAAAGTCGTTTTTGCGATATATTGGGAGCAATGCACTTCACCTGCTCCCATGCTCCCACTCCGGCATCCTGTGGTGTGAGATTCCTTTTCTTCATCCACTCCACAAAAGTCGCATCCACGGCAGGAGTCTTCGGCAACTCCGTAAATCGTGGCTCGTCCGCGCCATTCACAAGTGTGGGAATCGCAATGTTCTTCACCGCGTCTGCATTCTTGCGAATGATCGCTTCGATTTGTGGTGTAAAATGAAAGTCAGGAGCGTTGGCATAGAACGGCGCACTAAACAGCCCGTAAGTAGCGCCCATCGCCGCTCTATCGGATTCCAGTTCATCGAGAATGAAATTCCCATTAAGTCCGATTGCCCGCGCCATCTTGATTTCTGTATGCAGGGTATCGTAGTTAGGCTGATCGCGATTTTGAATCGATGCCGCAATGAACCATATTTTTTGCGGCACGGGACCTGTCAAACTTGCCTTTGCAAGAGCGTCAATGTTTTGTTGAAACATATCCTGGAGGGTTAACAGGGAAAAAGAACCGTCCACCGCAGGAACCATGAAACAATATTCCTTACAGGGTTTTGCTCCAACGACCTTGATTGCTTTAAGCGGTTTTTTGCCATCGGCATCCGCATAAAATTCGATGTCTGCATTCACAGAGTCGAGAAAAGAAAACGCCATGGTGCAGCGCTCGCGCACTTCCTGCGGAAAAGCGGCGACTACCGTGGCTTCGCCAGGTTTTAACTCTCCGGTCTTAGCATCGAATCCTGTAGGAGAGCCATATCCTATGTTAACTCCGGCTCCCATAGTCCGTATAACGCCCACCGAGGCGCGAAGCACTTTATCTCCGTTATTTCGAATGCGAAAATAGATCACTGCATCCTGATTGCGAAAAGCCGCGATGTAGTTAGGATCAGTGGTGGCAAACATCCCGTCAAACTTTGCTCCATCGAGAGGCTCCACCATGATAGAGGCAGGCCCGCCATCCGCCTCGCCCACCGGCATCACAGCTACCGTCGTGCTTGCCAAAGGAACTGTCGAGATAACCGTGATCCACCCAAACGACGGGATCGTCACTTCCTGCTGTGTCGTGCCATTCTCCGTCTTGAAGCTTATACGGAACTTCCCCTCTCCTCGCAGATGCGAGTAAACAGCGAATGGCGTATTTTTAACCGGTCCGGCAATCCATACGGAAGGCTTGTCGATGGCACGTGTCCAGTCGCCGACTTCGACCTCGGCAGCATGGAGCGAGAGACAAGTTAGAAGCAGTGTGAAGAGGTGGATTTTGCGCATAAAATTCGTCCCGATACCTCACCACTTTTGCGGAAAAAGGGATGAGGTCGAGAACAAATTGCGCTCTATATCCCGTTGGGCTGTGTTGCTCCGCGCACCAGTGTATAACTACGTGCTTTTTTGCCGGGAAGGAGTCTGCAATGCGCGCTGGCATAGTGGACTTGAAGCGAGCGACGACGGGATCCGGAACGGTTTGTCGGAGTATAGTGAAAGACCCGACTCGAGAAAAGTAGGACATCTCCCGGCTCCATTGGTAAAGCCACCTTTTCAAAGTGCTCCATGAATTCAGGACTTATAACCTTGTGCGGCGTACCTTCTTTTTGCGCATGGTCTACCACCGGTAGGCGATGCGTTCCCGGCCATACAAACATACATCCGTTCTCCTCAGTCGCACGATCAAGCGCCCACCAGGTACCAACAACCTGATCGAACGGTTCGATTTCGAAATACGCTGCGTCCTGATGAAGCGGTTTTTCAGATCCGATGAAAGGAGGCTTAATTAACGCCATATCTTGAAGAACTTTTATGTCCTCTCCGAGCAACGATACGAGCGCTTCGGAGACAGACGCGTTTTTTACGAGTCTCAGAAAGCGATCATCGCTGGAAGCTTTCTGGTGAAAACCACGTACGGCCAGCAATCGCTCTTCATCTGTAAGAGCTTCGGGTTTCCGGTTTTTGAGAATTTCCTCTTCATAGGAAACTTCCAGAGGATGTTTTATGATATAGTCATCGATTGACTCTTTTGCGAATTCAACCGTTTCAAGATCAACGAGCCCGCGAACTACAAGATAACCCTGCTGGTGATAATCAGCGACCTGTTGGGCTGTTAGCGTACCGTAAGGAGATAAGGATTTTGCCTTCATGGTTCATACACTATCAGAATGCGCTCTGCTGACCATGCCGGAGCCGCTCAGCTATTGTCTTTTCCCATCACCGGTTCGATGTGCGGAAATGCCCGGGAGTACTGCCCGCAACTTTCTTAAACTGACGACAAAAATGCGCTGTCTCGCGGTACCCCAGATCAGCCGCAATCGCTTCCACCGTATAGGGCGACTCCAGCAAGAGCAACTTCGCCCGTTCCATCCGACGATGAAGAAAAAATTGCTTGGGAGATTTACCAAAACATACCTGCATCCGGCGTCTGAATGTATTGGCGGAAATGCCACACATCCGGGCAAGCTTCTCCGTGCTGGGATCAAGCTCTCCCGTTTGCATGGGATAAGTCAGGGCAGGAATGAGATCCTGATAGGAAATGGGCGCAGTCTGTAAGTCATCACTGTGCCCGTCCTCACGAATCAACCAAAGAATCGACCTCAGTAAATTATTGCTCAGGTTATCATGAGTCGGGGAAAGCAACATCCCTGCACGGATGGCACGCGGTGAAATCGAATTGGTCACGCGTAACATCAATTGCTCAAGAAGAGGGAACCCGGAGACTTCCATACAAATCTTTGTTCGAAAAGTGGCAGGCAGACTCACTTTATTCCCCTTGGAATTTTGCAACTCGAAACGCACGACCGAAGTGACGAGAGGCTTCCGTTCGTTGTGGGTGATGCCATAAGTCTCACCCGGTATGCCAAAGAGCAAACTGCCGCGCCGTAATTTGTAGGAACGGTCGGGACAAGCCACTTCGCCAAGCCCTGCTCTCACCAGGAGAAGACGGTAATCAGGCCATGCGCGATAAGGAAGCACCCAGCCGCGGCCGCACTTGGAGCTGCTTGAAACAACAATCTTTAAACTTAATCTGGAAAGCTCCTGTCTGGCTTTGCGTGCGGGAATATTCCGCGTGGTCATGCGAGCAGCATAAAGAACCGTGCCGCGGATACCATTTAAAAAGCATCTTTAGCGGCAAGTCTTACAGCCAACGTATGATATCACCCCGAGAATCGAGCTTGCAACGAATCGTTCGTGCATCCACGCGTTCGACTCCCATACGAGCAGCATAGCCATCAGCCATATCGCTCCGATAGAATGTAAGCTCTGCCGTTATAGGAAGTTTTGGCTTAAAGGGCGAAAAGGATTTTGCGTTCGATACCGCACGTTTTGCGGTTTTACGAATAATGTCGTGGGCTTTTTCAAGAGAGAGACATTTCGCCTTATTACGACATACCCCCCATTTAACGACGGCGGTTTCCACTTTCCCGAGAGTCGCTTTAGCCTCGATCCCCGTTGTCCCATCTCCAGAAACCATGATTACCGGGACATCGAAATGCCCTGCGTAGGTCGCTTCGATCCCGATTTCTCCCACGACTTTTCCGTTGATGCGGAATTCGAACCATTCCCCGGAATTCATTGTATGATCGAGGAAGCCATTGATCGTCCCCGCTTTCGCGTGATGTCCGATAAGAATAACGCCGTCGAACGACTTATCCAGTGACGGCATGAGATTTCCCGGCCATATAGGAAGCTCATAAATTGCCCGAGGATCCATCTCAGCAATCCGCACCTGTCCACCACCGGCATGAGTGTCCGTCACAACCACCTCGGTAGCGCCGCCGGAAAAAGCACCATCGATTGCCGCATTGATATCCCACATCATCAGCTTACGGCCTTCTTCATACTCTGGAGAAGCACTTTGCACCTGCGGCCATGTGCGAATGCCCGAGATACCTTCCATGTCCGCGAGAATGTAAATTTTCATAGTATGTGAATTAAATGCTTACTGCGCGAGTTCGTGACAACGCTTCAGATGCGCAAGATCGTCGCGTATCTGATCCGGCGTACAACCCGTCGGGATATGATGGTTTTCGTTGCTTACCCATCCATCATAACCCACTGCCTTAAATGCCTTGAAAACCGTAATCCAGTTTACAAATCCCGCTTTCATTTCAGCGGTATCGCGTTGCCATAATACGCCACCACTTTCCGTAGCTCCGCGGGCGGTAAGTCGCGCATTCTGGGCGTGGCAGTAAGCAAGATAAGGGCCGAGCAGTTCACAGCCCATCTGCCAGTTTTCAAAACCCTCCATTGCCATATTACCAGGATCATACATTACGGCCATGTGCTTCGGGTCGAGTCCATCGAGGAGTCGATGTGCCAGCGAGGCAGATGGCGTGAGGCTACCGGCATGAAGTTCGAGTAATCCCTGAACTCCGGCGTCTTTGCACAAATCTGCAGCACGGGAAAAGTCCGCACGAGCGGTTTTGTACAACTCATGATAATTTGCCTGAGCGCGATACCATGTGCCACAGATTCGCAAACGTGGAGAGCCAAGTGCTTTCGCGATTTCGATAGAGACCTTCACGTCGTCGGGATCGTTCGCCTGACAGTAGGTGGCGAGGTTTGAAAACTCCAGCCCATTATTGCTCATGATACGTTTGTATTCGGGAACAACTTTTTTCCAATTCTTTACATCGAGAGTTGTGCGATTGCTGCCCCAGAGATTGGGAATCAGAGGAAGTTCATCGGGTTGTGCGAGACAGCGCCACTCCACACCATCGTAACCGGCCTCCTTGATGAGTTTCGCAGCTTCGTCCGGCTTACACTGTGGAAGTGTCAAAGAAAAGAGTGAGTATTTCATGATAATTTTTAAATGGGTGATGGTGAATTTAGATCCACGGGCAAAGTTTGCGGCATTTTTCCAGAACGGCGATTTGTCTTTGGATGCTTTCAGGCGTGACTACAAGAGGAGTGCCTTTTTTGAGGGTCTTATATAAATCCTGGTAGAAAGGAATGTATTGAACCGGTTGATCCGGCGGAAGGGTCCATTTCTCTTCCGTCCAGTCATACTGTTCTGAATTGTAACTCCGGTCGGGAGTCGGCTGACGATCCACGGGGCGCGCGGGCAGTTTTGAGAAATCGACATATTTCCATGTGAGTTCTTTTTGAGTTCCAGTGAGTCCTCCCTCGGTCCCCATGACATGCCACATGTTCTGTGGGAAGGCGCAGCTTTTTGTGATTTCCACATCCACCACGGGTGCACCTTCGGCACGTAGGACAACCTTCACATGATCTTCTGCATCGCCACTGGTGAGCGTACGATCAAGATGACAGAAAATTTCAGGTTCCGTGGAACCAAAAAACTGCAACCCCTGGTCAATAAAATGCGCGCCGGAATTATTTAGTTCACCGCCGGAAAATTCCTTGAGAGTTTGCCAATCCCAGCGTCGGCCAAAACCATGAATGCAGATGCGGATCTGAACAATGCGGCCCAGTTTACCACTGGCAATAACCTCACGTAACTTTACAAAACTTGGCATGTAGCGATTTTGCTGAAAGCCTGTGAGCACTTTGCCCGCAGCTTTTGCGGCCTTCATCATTTGTGTGGCTTCGTCGCTGGTTGAGGAGAGCGGCTTTTCACAGATGACATTTTTATTCGCGGAAAAGGCTTGTAACGCCTGTTCGTAATGAAAGCGGCTGGGCGTTGCGAGCACTACGAGATCCACTTCGTTATCGGCAAGGAGAGACTCCAAATTTTCGTGAGCGCGACAACCGAATTTCGCGACAGCCTCCTGGCGACGTTCCTCGCTCTGATCGGTAACCGCAACAACCGCAAACTGCTCCGGCATACCCGCTAAGGTCAGCGCATGGATCGCCCATCCGCTTCGTCCCAGACCGACGATACCAACACGAACGGTATCATTCGTAATATGAGAATGGCAGTCCTTTGATTTTGCTTCAGAAATAGCTACTTCGCTCATAGTCCCTACCCTAATGCGCCGGGCCACAAAAGCCATGTCGCAACGATCTATGAATTGTCTTTTCCCACCACTGAGGAAAAGACGACTAGAGAGCGGCTTTCGTTTCAAGAAGCTTTTTTAGACCGTCGCTGTAGACTTTATCCATCTCAGCACTTGTGAAAGCACGGTCCGTGAAAAAACCAAAATCATCCACCTCGCCACCTGCTTCGAGATTGTAAAAAGCCGCAATGACGGCATCTCCGGTAGCCGCAGAAATACTCGTAGGGCCATCGACCCCGGTCTCCTGAGTGGCGATGGGAAGTCCATTCACGTAAAAAACCATTTTTCCCTCATCAAACGTCATTCCCATTTGAATCCATATCCCCTGAAGAACGGAATTAAAGCGCGGCGAACGAAAGGTAACGCGGCCTTTGCCTGCGGGGAAAAAATTGAAAAAGAGCGCCTTATATTCCTCACTGTATCCAAAAGAAAAGAATCCCTCACCTGCACCTGCGGATCCGCGACCAACACTCCATAAAAGGTAGCCCGGTGGAAAACCGAGAGGCTGCACCATATTGTTTGGAGTATTTTCACGGGCAGACTCCGGACGCGGAGCGTTGCGACGCATGAAAATATAAAATCCTTTTGTCGAATTAGGAGGACGAATCCACGCCGTGATCGTCATCTTATGGAGCTCACCATTGAAAGCCGCAGAAGCGGAGGCAAGCCCAGCGCGGGGGGCGCGTCCCCAGTTTGTCTGCGCCTCACTTTTGCCCTCTTCTGGAAGCTCGATCACCATACAGCCGCTACCGAATTTCGGATCGTCAGCCGTCTGATGCGTTTTTCCGACATAGTGAAGAACAAGTGCCCCGGAGATGGAATTCGTTGGAGCTGCCGGATCGCGGTTATCGTCGAAGTAATAAACATTATCAACAGCACACGCCACGTCCACTGTGAGAATCAGCATACAAAGAGAAAATGGGAGGACTTTCATCACTGGGGAATATTAGGGAGAAGATTTTGTTTTGAGAAACTCATCCAGCCCGTTGTTGTAAATTTTCTCAATATCCGCTGCAGAAAGCACACGATCTGTGAAAAGCCCGAAGTCATCGACATTACTGCCTCGCGGAAGATTGTAAAATCCCTCCAAAACTGCAGCCGCCTTTATCTCAGGAATGAAGACATTCCCCAGATCAGTTCCACCAACAGGAAGCCCATTAATATAAAAAGCGACCTTCCCCTCAT
Source organism: Chthoniobacterales bacterium (assembly GCA_039935735.1). Classification (GTDB taxonomy): domain Bacteria; phylum Verrucomicrobiota; class Verrucomicrobiia; order Chthoniobacterales; family JBDTJR01; genus JBDTJR01. Next base: position 47,044 of record JBDTJR010000010.1, read on the forward strand.
TGAAAGTCATAGCCATATGCATCCATTCACCTCCAAGCACACATAAAAACTTATCAGAATTAATGCCGTAGAATTTTCTGTCTTTTCCGACGAAAGAAAAGGAATAACAATTATAAGGCGTCGGAAAATAACGAAACAGCATCGTGCCCTCAGGAGCGGGATAGGCAATGCGACTGAGAACGCAAAGCTCCCTCGAAGTAAGAGAGGGGCGAATCCATGTCACCACGCTCATTTTATGAATGGCTCCGTTCCATTCATTGAGGAGCGAGGTGAAGCCTGCATGATGCTGAAGCTTGTCCGCAGGATCACCCATAACCTCCATACTCCCCTGACCGAACTTATGCTGTGTAGTGGTCTGACGCGTATCGGCGTTAAAATGCATCGCCTGTGTTGCGCCGCCCGAGTTCGCAGGCACGGTCGGATCCGCATTATTTTCAAAGAAATAATAAAGATTGAAATCAGGTGCCGCTACGGCCACTCCCGTTAAAAGAAAAATCAGGCAAATACAAAAAAGACGGATCATGAGTGCAAACATCAATGAGAAGGCTTCGTTTTAAGAAACTCTTCCAGACCGTTGTTGTAAATCTTTTCAATATCCGTAGCGGAGAGTGCGCGATCCATGAAAAGTCCAAAATCATCGACATAGCTTCCACGTGGAAGACTGTAAAATCCCTCAAGCCGAGCAGGCTCTTTTATTGCAGGAATGAAGGCAATCCCCACATCGCCACTTCCAGCCGGCAGACCATTTATATAATAAACGATTTTTCCTTCGTCAAAGGTTACAGCCATGTGCACCCATTCATCTGCCAGCACACATAAAAACCGGTCCGAAAGTACGTAGTGATTTTGATTATTACTGATGAAGGAAAGGGTTAAATAATTATAGGGTGTCTGAATATAACGAAGCAGAATAGTGCCATCTGGAGCGGGGTAGGTAATGCGGCTCAGAATGCCAATCTCCTGTGAAGTAATAGAAGGGCGGATCCATGTCACCACACTCATCTTGTGGATAGCGCCACTCCACTCATTCGGAAGTGAAGTGAAACCGGCGGGATGTTGACGGATTTCGGCAGGATCACCCACAACTTCCATGCTTCCCTTGCCGAATTTATGCACCGAGGTGGTTTGACGCGTATCGGGATTAAAATGCATCACCTGTGTTGCGCCACCCGAGTTCGTTGGCAACGCTGGATCCACATTATCTTCAAAGAAGTAATAAAGGTTTGAATCCGCCGCGATGGCCATTGTGCCCACGAGAAGAAGAATCAGACAAAGATATGATGAGCGGATCATGGGTGTATCGGATAAGAAGCCTTAGGAACCGGGAGAAGCTTTAAGAAAAGCCTTCAGGCCATTCGTATAGACGGCGTCCATTTCTTTTTCCGTAAGAGCGCGATCCATAAAAAATCCGACATCATCCACATAACTACCGGGCGCAAGCGTTGTGAACATGGAAACAAAACTGTCAGGTTCCTGCATGGCGGGAATAAACTTCATGTCCGGCGCTTCTGAATGTCCAACCGGCAGACCATTTATATACATAACTGCCTTCCCCTCATCAAAAGTCACCGCGAAGTGCAGCCATTCTCCCTGAAGGATACAATTTACTATCGGTCCCGTGATACCGATCCGCACACCCTGTCCCGCAGCGCCAAAGAAAAAGCATCGATAAGCAATGGAGTAGTCTATCCCAATATAGCCCGGTTTCAGACCAATCGGCACATTGCGAATGAGAATATGAAAGTCCTTGCCAGTAGCGGCGGGACAAATCCATGCAGTGATCGTCATTTTATGAATTTCACCACAGAAAGCTCCCGGCGCAGCTAAAAGCCCTCCGCGAAACCCTTTTCCCGGAGCATCATTTTTCCCGATAAACATACTGCCCGTTCCAAACTTAAACTTTTTATCGGTCTGATGGGTTTTCCCGATATACTGCATGATCTCTGTAGATCCGTTGGAATTCGTCGGCACGGCAGGATCCTTATTATCGTCGAAGTAATAATAGATATTTGAACCTGCAAGCGCGACAGAGACCGTAAAATTAGCTGTCAGAGCAAGGAATAGAAAATATTTCAAAAAGCGCATGCTGGCAGCAAATGAATATTTGATCGTAGGCCCCTTTTAAAAGGATATTTTTAGAAGATTTTTAGGCTTCACCATAGGAAAATAAGCAGCCTAAGACCGACAAGTTAGCCGGGCAGTAACGATTTTCATACTAAATCGAGAAAAGGAATTACGCCAAATGGTGCTGTGTTGACACTGCTCAACTGGATAATTCCATTTTGAATTCTCACGGTGGGCCAGCCTTGATTACCCAACTGATAAAGATCCGGATGCGATTCCAATATTTGCTTTTGAATGACAGGAGAGCATGAAGAAAGCCCTGCAAAGTAATGGTGACCATTTCGTTCTACACTTTTATTTCCGAGTGCGGCTTGTACTGCGAGGTCTTGAAGCAATGCTACGGGACCTATATTGGACAGGTCCTCCCCGCTCATGATAAACGAAGTGGAAGAATTGGAATCGCTGCGTTTTTTAGCCAATAGACACGCATTGGCTATTCCGTGAAAAACGCCTTTACAGTTTTTGTGGCTCACTCCGGCATATCCCAACTCTAAAGCGCGAGGCAAAGAGGCAATCTCCGCATCGGACTCGTCGATAATAATGGGGGGCCGTTCTCGCCACGAGAGCATTGATTGCCCGACTTCCTCGCTTAATGCAAAATCACGATGAAAAGGCTGTTCGACAAACAGAAGTTTTTGCAGAAATTCGCGTAATCCTGAGTCCTCCTGAATAAGCGACCAAAAGTGACGAAATTGTCCGACATCAGAAAAGCTCTCGTTTCCATCGAGGCTAATCTCAGGCACGACCCCGCATGACTCCATGACGGCACATATTTTTTGCAATCTCGCCATGCTCGCTTTGACATCCGAAGTGATTTTAATTTTTAGCTGACGAATGCCGTATTGGTAAACACAGGCTTCCAGGGATTGCGGTAATCCGTCATCCAATCTTTCGCTAGAAGGAATTTCCTTTTCAAAAAGAGGATCGGAAAGCCCGACAGTGTGGCGACAGAAAACTTCTTGAAGTGGAGCAACAGGCAGCCAGTCCGAGGGAGCGCTACCAGCCAACTCTGAATGCATTTCTTCCAGATTAATTCGAAAAGCATTTTCCCGAAGAAGACGATGAAAAGGTTTTTTTTGACTCCGACAAAATGCGTCGATCAGCGCACGCTCGATGAGCGAAACCCCAAATTGACATAGAAGAGGTGGCCATCCCTTCTCTCTGCCCCATGCGGCTTGCTTTTCATAGAGCGCTTTCCATAGGGAAAAAACGTCATTACCCTCCATTCCGCGAGCCAGTTCTGCGGCATGCTGAATAACCTCCAGCATATCGTCAATCTCCTCAATCGGGTCTCGATGCGGGTCTTTGGTAAACCATTTGGGAGGTAAGTGATCCGCCGCGATGCCACGGCAGGAGATCTCATTGATTTCGCATTCCATCTCGACAAAAAGATGTGGCAGCTCTGTAAGTACTGCAATGCCGTATCGAAAAGGCATTCGCGTGCGAAGCTCCACCCGATGGAGAGAAATCTGTGCTATACGGATCATTACAAGATGCGAGGACTAGCTTCAGAAGTGGCAAATTCGCTCATAGTCTTTATCTTAAGACATCTCGCGACAAAATCCATGTCGCAATGTCATCGACATTGTCTTTTCCCACCCAGGAGAAATAGAAGTTTCAGGACTTTATTAGACGATGAGATGGCGAAATCGTGCACGATATTCTCCCGGAGTCGCCCCAACTTTTTCACGAAAGAGTTTTGTCATATAGGGAATACTTAGGAAGCCGCTTGCTTCGGCGATCTCGTAGAGCTTCATGGAGGTGGAATGCAAGAGGTGCTGGACGCGTTCTATCTTCAATAGCTGGATCACTTCGCCAATAGTGTAGCCAAGACACTCGTGAAATCGACGCTCCAGCGTGCGACGAGACATGGGAACGTGTTTGAATATCTGCGGAAGGAGGGTGACTTCATTCAGGTGGGCGCGGATGAACTCGATGGCGCTGTTCACATGCTTATCGCGTGTCATGAGTGCGTTTGCGGATTCGCGCTGAATGACTCCACCGGGCGCGATGAGAATAGGACTTATCGGAGGAGCTTCACCCTCCAGCAAGCGCACCATTAATGCAGCCGCTTCATAACCGATACGCTCCGGCCTCGGCTCTATACTCGTAATACCGGGGTGCCGGGTCTTGCAGAAAAACTCATCATTCCCATAACCCACGATACCCACCTCCTTGCCAATTTCGATATCAAGTGCTTCGCAGGCATTGTAAACCTGATAGGCATCGCGGTCACTTACACAGAATATTCCCACCGGCTTCGGAAGATGGGCAATCCAGCGCTGCAGATTTTTCTGTTGTACAAGGTTGATCATCTCATCGAAGTTTTTCATAGAATCGAGATGCATTGCGCATTTAAAACCCGCCTCAAGGATTCCTTTTTTAAAGCCGACGCGACGCAAGACATGCTGGTTTCCTTTAATGGAGCCGTAACATCCGAAGTTATGAAACCTGCATTTCAGCAGATGCTCGGCAGCCATGCGACCACCAGTTTCGTTATCGCTGATCGCTGATGGCAAGCCAAGAGGCTTGAGCGCGCTGGACATATTCACTACAGGCACACCGTGAGAACGCACCGTGCGTATCAAAGAAAGCTTCGTCGCGAGAAAGATAATGCCTTTGAGGGTTTTTCGTGGATGAATGAAGGGTTCGCCAAAAGTGAGCGCCAGCTCGAAGTTCCTGCCATTTTCGGAAAAATAATCAATGATACCCTGATAGACCAACCGGGTAAAACGACCATCGGGATCAAGGACAATATAAATGCACGGACGTTTCCGCATGCGCAGGAGACTAACGCAAAGACCCACAGACTTCAATAGCGCATAATTCAAAAAGGGCTAGTCTATTCGTGTCGCGCTAGAGAACTGGATTGTCGTTGCAGAGAATTGATGAAATTTCGCAGGTGCTGTAATTTCACGTAATCAATCACCCCTATCTATGAAAAAATCCCCTGTTACCTATTTAACGTTCATGGCCCTTGCTACCATGGCATTTCTCGGATCGACACATGCGGCAACGATTCAGGAATGGCTGTTTGATCAGACTCCGGTGGGTGCTGCTTTCGCAACAGTTAACGAAGTGCCAGGTGGCGCTACTCCGTTTCAGCAGCAGAATGTCACTAATACATATCTGAATTTACAGGTACCAGGCGGCAAATTTCCACAGAGCACAGGCATGCTGGATCTGCATTTGGCCAAAAATTCCGCTTCGGGAACCGGCGGTATCGTGTGGTCTAGCATCACTCAGTTTACCATCGAGCTATGGGTGAATCCGGCGACCATGACGACCGGCACGAGCATGGATGTATTCAACTACGGCTCCCAGATCATGCGTCTGACCTCCACGGGATCGGGTTACAAATTAGCTGCTTACCTTTTCAATGGAGGCTTTATAGCCGCAACCAGCACAGCAACGAACATTCCTTCGAATACCTGGACGCAGATCGCGATGACTTGGAATGGCAGCACCTTGATAACCTATGAAAATGGAATACAGGATATCTCCGTGCCCACGGGTGTCACGACCCTTACAGGGAGTACCTCACTTTCCATCGGCGCATCTGGAACGGGAGGGCAAGGTCAATACTATGGATATATTGATGAGATGCGCGTAAGTAATGTCGCGCTGCTCCCAGGCACCGGCACGGGAGTCAATGAGCTGGCGTGGAATGCAAGTCTCGTGGCCGTTCCTGAACCCGGCACGACTGCGCTTCTACTGGGAGCGGGCGGGCTGATGGCCTGGGTCGTGCGTCGCAAAAAACGCTA
>JBDTJR010000011.1:0-7067 GCA_039935735.1 Chthoniobacterales bacterium
TACTCCATCGTCGTCGTCTTGATCCGGCTTTGCTGCCTTCACTCGCTGCTTGCCGTGTTCAATCTGGTTGCTTTTATGGCGGTGAACGGATTTCAGAAGACGGCGCTTCCGCTCAACTCTCTTGGGATGACGGCAACCATGCTCGTCAGTATAGTTGTCATCTGGCTCGCCGCACCGTGGCTCGCGTTTTTCATCACCAAGGGCTACAATGTTCCCTTTCAGGTCGGTCCGCTCAAGTTGTACGACTGTCATTGCCTGCTCCTCATCGGGGTTGGCATCTACTTTGTCGGAAGTTCCGCAGGTGCCGTAGGCCACTGGATTTATGTGACCTTCGGCGGTCTCGTCATGCACGTGACGCTCAATGACCAGGAGGTCGCCTTCGCCCGCCATGCGCAATACTTCCAGGTCATTCAGCCCGGCATTCAATTCCTTTTTGGATTAGTCCTTCTTTTCCAAAATCAGCGCATCGCCCGCCTGCTCTGCGGCAAAATGCCGCAGCGTGTAGTCGGGGAATAAAGAAGCTCCAGTGGAGGGGGCTGTGATGTATCAGGAATCTCTCCACTCAATCCCATCTCCGCGCCTTCGCGGTTCAAACTCAGCCAATCAAAATACCAAGACTCGATTCCACAAAAGCCGTGCGTAACGCGGATTTGGCCGCAGTCGAAAGTTCCGTAGGGACCTTCCCGCCTTTCATGAAGTGACGCAGCGCGGCGAGGAAAATATCCGGTTGTTCTTCGATGGGAATATCCAGCGTCTCCGGGAAACGGGCGTCGAGGATGCCTGTTCCCTCGTCGGAGATTTCCATGAGTTCTTCGGCCCAGCGTATGATTGTCTCGACGGGGTCTTCACCCGGGAAGCGGAGCTTCATTAATGCGAGGAGATCGGTGCGCGCTGGCGCATTCATGAGCAGGGCAAGGAAGAAACGGTGCTCCGGATCATCGATGGTATTGCGAAGATTCTTGATGTTATCGCGTCGCACTTCCTCCTGCAGCGTCGCGCCAATGCCTGCGGCGGGTTTGCCGTGTTTTTTCTGGAAGGCCGCAAGTGCGGTGTCCCATTTCCCGATATATTGCAGATAGCCCATGCCGTGTTGCAGGAGGTAAAAACCGCGCTCGAAATCCAGATCCGCAATCGTCTTCAACATGAGTTTCGGGTATGCGGGGTCTTCCGTCTGCGCCAGTACATCGAGGAGTTGATTGCGCCGCAGTGTGAGAGGATCGCTGAAGACGGGGTCTAGCGCAACATGAGGCGGAAGATAGTTGAACTGAGGCCCCGTTCCCGGGTCGTGTTGAGTGCGCACGACGACGGTGATCGAAGGTGTGTCCAAATGAAAGAGCGAGTGGATCGAGCCCTTGCCCGAGGTGATCGGCACCGTGCGGCCCGTCGTGAGCAGCTCGATATGCTTCATGCGTACATCGCCGGTGCGGAAGTGCGGGGTAATCGCATGCGCGTTTTCAAACACAAAGTCCGCATGGATGCTCGACCCCTCCATGACATGAAACGCGCCGGAGAATTCATGCTGATGAATAGCTGTCGTCCCCTCCAGCCAGAACAGAAGCTGGATGTAAAACCGCGAGTGATGATAAACTACAAGCTCCGGCTGGCCAAAGCCCGACTCCGTCTGAGACGGTTGCCCCTCATCCAGCAGAAACTCGCGCACAAATGCCGCGAGATCCACATGCTTCGCAGGCGGCCGCTCCTCCAGCACTTCGCAAGCGATATCAGGAAACTTCGACAACGAAAAATTCTCCCGCTTCCATCGCTTCAAAACCGTCTCCCCGAGCTGCGTGAAAAATGCGTCCATACGCCCACTCTCCCAAGCATCCCGAGATATAACAAGGCGTTATCTTTAGGGGATCTACGTCAAGACACGGCTTCGGTTTCAGAAATCGTGAGAAGTGTGATCACGTGGCGGGATCGATCCCGCTTTTATTACGACGAGATTACCCTCGAATCGCTTTACGCGTTCTCCATGCGCCAAAGCCCAATGCCACGACACTGATTAGCGCTACGCTCGAAGGCTCTGGAACCGCAGTGATGTCGCGAATCTGAACGGCGTTGAGAATAGCGGAGCCGTAGGGGTAGGCCGTGCCATTGAGATTTACGGATGATCCAGAGTAGGCCGTGCTGTTTTTGGTATTCTCCACAAAGCTGGTGCTCGTTGCGGTGAAGGTTCCCGTCGCGAAAGTCCCGTTGCTTGCGCTGGTCACATACCCGGTCAAGCTCACGGGATTCGAGCCATCGAGGTTGAGTCCATTAGCAGGAGTGGTTGTTTGACTCACCCATACCTGAACCTGGTATTCGTGTCCTGCGATGAGGTTATTGAAGGTGATCGTGTTGGCCGCATTCGAATAACTAAACGTGCCAAGCAGTGTATTGTAAGCCCCGCTGGCTCCGCTAACGGGGTTTCCATGAGAGAAGGCGGTATTGTTCAAAGGACTTCCAATAACGATGCTTCCGGTTCCATCACTGTAACTACCAGCTGTTAATGTCATGGGATTAAAGGTGACGCCATTCACAGTGACGGCGCTGCCACCGGTCCAGGCTTTGAGGGCATCCACCGTAGATCCTAATGACGAGACATTGCTATCTGCGCTGATGGCCTGTGGCGTCAGCCAGACGATCTGGGCATGAATGTTTGATCCGGCCAAAACGAAGACAAAGGCAAGTAAGAGCCCGAGCGATAAGGGTGCTTTATTTTTCATGGGGATTTCTTAAGAGTCGATTTTAAGATGGGGGTATATACTTAACTAAAATAAGATAAGCCTTCCGATAAAGGAATGTGTTTATACGCTGTTTTTTTATAATATCCGATTATGAAAAGCTGCCCTTCTCTTGAAAAGCTGCATGCCAGATCGATCGCATCATGCTTGTAGAGAAATCTTTGTGCTGGGGCGATCGGAGCTATCGCGCTCTTGGCACGGACGAGTGGCTTCTCCTTTTCGCGATACACGACACGGGCGTGGTCACCTCGGGTGAGGTTTGAAAAAAAATTGAAGCCGGGAATTGCGGCTCTTTATCACCAAAATACTCAGCGTGGATGCACGCTCTCTAACAGCATCTGCGATATAACAAGGCGTTATCTTGAGGAAGGGGGGCTACGTCAAGACACAGCTTCGGTTTCAGAAGTCGTGTGAAGTGTAATCACGTGGCGGGATCGATCCCGCTTTTATTACGGCAAGATTATCCGCGAATCGCTTTACGCGTTCTCCATGCCGCAAAAGCTATGCCGCCGATGCAGACTAAAGCCACGCTCGAAGGCTCTGGCACAGCGGTGATGTCGCGAATCTGAATGGCATTGAAAATAGCGGTGTTGTAGAAAGATCCCCCATTGAGATCCGGGGTTCCTCCTGCATAAGCAGCGCCGTTCCTGGTATTCTCCACAAAGCTGGAGCCTGTTGCGGTGAAGGTGCCAGTCGCGAAAGATCCGTTGCTTGCGCTGGTGACGGTCCCGGTCAAGCTCAGGGGAGTCACGCCATCAAGATTGATTCCATTGCTAGGAGTGGTTGTTTGGCTCACCCAGATCTGAACCTGGTATAAATGTCCTGCGATGAGGTTATTGAAAGTGATCGTGTTTGCCCCATTCACGTAGCTCATCGTGCTAAGCAGGGTATTGTAGGCCGCGCCGCCTCCGCTAACGGAGTTTCCATGAGCATAGTTGGTAGAGGCCAAAGGAGGATCTCCTATAACGATGTTCCCGGTTACATCGCCCCAACCACCTGTTATGGATGTCATGGGATTAAAGGTGACGCCATTCACGGTTACCGCGATGCCACCGGTCCAGAGCTTGAGGGCATCCAACGTAGATCCTGAGTTCGAGACATCGGTATCTGCACTGATTGCATGTGCCGTCAGCCAGACGATCTGTGCATGGATATTTGATCCGGCCAAAACGAAGACAAAGGCCAGTAAGAGACCGAGCGATAGGGGGGTATTACGTTTCATGGGGACTTTCTTGAGAGTTGATTTTTAAAATGAGGGGTAGATAGTAAACCAAGAATTTATATCTATCTGATAAGATAGAATAAGCCGTCAGATAAAGAAATGCGTTTACCCGTTGTATTTTTATAATATTCGCTTGTGAAAAAGGTTACCCCCCCTCTTGAAAAGCCGCATGGCCCGATTGATCGCATCAGATCTGGAGAGATGTCTTTCCCTTGTGGCGACCGGTGTTATCGCGCCCGAGGTACGGACGACTGGCTTCTCCTTTTCACGATCCATGGAACGGGCGTGGTCGCCACCGGTGAGGTTCGGAAAAAATTGAATCCCGGAACTGTCGCCCTTTATCATCCGAACACTCCGCAGGACTATTACACCGATCCCGAGACAGGACACTGGCATTGCGCATGGAGTCATTTTCATCCTCTGAATCACTGGCATCCATGGCTGCAATGGCCTGCAGTGGCAAAGGGGCTGTATATGCTGAATATCGGGAACGACTTTACTTCTTCGCAAGTCGTAACGGCTTTGAGCGAAAGTTTTCGATTTTTCGCGCAGCAGCTTCCGGAGAGTAATGACCTCGCGATCAATGCGCTGGAGCGGGCAATCATCTGGATTAATACCAGCAACCAGGCCCAACGACTGGATGAACGTATCCGCAAGGCGGTGAACATGCTCACGGAACACGCAGGCCAGCCTCTCTCGGTCGATACCATCGCCCGTGAGTGTGGACTCTCGGCCTCGCGCTTTTCCTATCTCTTTCGTAAGCAGGTCGGTACGTCTCCGCAATTATACATGGAAAAACTCAAGCTTCAGCGCGCCGCTCAGATGTTGCGACACAGCGAGACCCCCATCGGAGAAATCGCTCTCGAGGTCGGCTACCCGAATATCTTTTATTTTTCCACCCGCTTCAAAAAAATCATGGGCAAAAGCCCGTTGGACTACCGTCGAAGCCTGGAGTGACTTCAAGCGTTCAAGTATCGCTCAAAAAATTCTACCGATTTATTAGCGGGCCATTTGTGGGAATCAGGAAAAAGGTTGAGATAAAGGAGGTCTTTCGCGCCTGCGGCCTCGTATATTTTTTCTGCGGAATGAAAGCATTCCATGGCATTAGGCATTTTAAAACACTCGTCATAAGCGCCGATATCCACCAATAGCGGAAGAGGAGCAAGAAGACCTTGAAGATCGGGGACATCAACCAAATCGTATAGGCCGGGAGCCACTTGCATTCCGCAGTAGTTCACGTTCTTAATTCCAAACATGGCCCACAAATCACTATAGCAAATGATTTCTGCGGCTTTAAAACGGGCATCCGTCAATGCCGTCCAGACGGTCATGGTGCCTCCTCCGCTTAAACCCATGACGCCAGGTTTTGACGCATCAATTTCCGGCAAACTCAAAACAAAATCGGTAGCGGCTTTTCCGTGAGCAAGATTAATCGACAGGCTGGTCATGCCAAACATGGTGGCGTGTAAATAATACAGGTTACACCAGTCGCGGCCGTAGTTATGAACGTATTTTCCGCTATCGTTCAATTCCCCGCAGCCGATCCAGTCTATTGAGAAAGTGGCAAAACCGGCTTCTGCCATTTGATGGCCGTAATCAAAATTATACTCGTCAATACTCGCCCGCACGGCAGCGCCTCCCGCATTTCCCATTACGGCATTTTTTCCGTGCATGCCATGGCCATCGTGTCCGCTCCAACAAAAAATCACCGGCAACTTCCCTGTCTTTCCCTCAGGCAAATTAACTTGAAGAGCAACAGACATTCCATTCCCCACACGGAGTAGATATCGACGTTTGATCACTCCTCGATCCACCCATTCCGATGTTTTTTCGGCACAGGGATCAACCGGCTTAGGCCACTTTCCCAAGGTGTGAATCACCTCGGGCTTGGTTAATGTTTTCCACTCCGCAAATGTCCCTTGAAATTGAGTAAACTGGCGCTGGGGCACATGGTGTTTCGCCATTTCGATAAACATGTCGAGGGGGCTCAGATTATGCATATTCATAGGTTTTAAATCAGAGATGCGAGTCACGGCGAAACAATGGTTACTTCCGATAGACTGAGTTTTTAACGTAGCCCTGCATCTGCAAGGCACAAGAAATTTTAATCATGGGCAAGAGCGCGCTGGATTACCTTCGAGGTCTGGAGTGACGGATTTCGACGGTGCGTGGATTTGATCCAGCGAAGATTATTCCATTAGCCTACCGGATTAGATGCGCGCGTTTCCTTCCGTAGTTCACGCGCGGAGGCGATCATGTTCGCCAGCGAGGCTTTGACTTCCTCACGGCGTTACCAGTTAAGAATCGATGCAAAAATCAACGGCGCAACAATGGAGGCATCGCTTTCGATGATGAATTTCGGGGTCTCGACACCCAGCTTCCCCCAAGTGATCTTTTCATTCGGCACCGCGCCGGAATAGCTTCCGAAGCTCGTCGTGGAATCGCTGATCTGGCAGAAGTAACTCCAGAGCGGAACCGTCTCGCGCTGCAAATCCTGATGCAGCATCGGAACTACGCAGATCGGGAAATCTCCCGCGATCCCGCCGCCGATTTGAAAAAATCCCATCGCGCCCGGTTCGCCCGGAGCCTTCGCGGTATTCGTATACCACTCGGCAAGCCGCATCATGTATTCGATACCCGTGCGCACCGTATGCACGTTTTTGATCGTGCCGCTGATGCAGTGTCCCGCATACATATTCCCCAGTGTCGCGTCCTCCCAGCCCGGCACAAAGATCGGCAGCCCCTTCTTCGCCGCTGCGAGCAGCCAACTGTTCTGCGGATCGATCTGGTATTCCTTTTCCAGCTTTCCGCTAAGCAGGATGCGATAGAAAAACTCATGCGGAAAAAGCCGTTCGCCGCTTTTGTCCGCTGCTACCCATTCATCGAGCACGATGGATTCGATTTTCCGCATAGCCTCCATTTCAGGAATGCATGTATCCGTCACGCGGTTAAGGTGTCGATCGAGCAATGTCTGCTCGTCCGCCGCCGTGAGATCGCGATAGTGCGGCACGCGCTCGTAGTGGTCATGCGCCACGAGGTTAAAGACATCCTCCTCCAGGTTCGCCCCCGTGCAGCAGATCGCATGCACCTTGTCCTGGCGTATCATCTCCGCGAGCGAGATC
>JBDTJR010000012.1:0-12832 GCA_039935735.1 Chthoniobacterales bacterium
CTTCGCGCCAAGGCCCGTCGACTTAAAGACCGCCAGGATATCGCGCTCATCGTCATCGATTATTTGCAGCTCCTGCGCTCCAGCAGCAAGCGTGCGCAGGATAACCGCCAACTTGAAATCGCGGAAATTTCCGCAGGCCTCAAAGCGCTCGCGAAAGAGCTGAAGATTCCGATCGTGGTGCTCGCGCAGCTTAATCGTAAACCGGATGAACGCGGCGGTGTGCCTCGTATGTCCGATCTGCGTGAATCCGGCTCCATCGAGCAGGATGCCGACGTTATCGGGCTTCTGATTCGCCCGGAAGTTTATGAAAAGGACGAGGACTCCAAGGAAGACAAAGCAGGCGAGGCGGAACTCATCATCGCCAAGCAGCGTAACGGCCCTACGGGCGAAGTTCCGCTTACGTTCATGAAGGAATACACGCGGTTTGAAGATCGCGCTTTTGTTCCCGACGAAAGTCGCGGATAAAATTCGTTCCCACTTTTACGAGAGCGGTTTCTCGTAAATTTTCCAGGTTCGATGCAGGATGCCACCGATCATGCGGGAATTTTCGAGAATTTCGGTATTACTTTCCTCGATCCAGCCAAGCTCGGCATCATCGTAGCGAGCCTTCGCCTTGACGAATTGCTCATACAGCAGCCATGCGTGCAGCCCTCTGTCCCGATGCTCGGGAACAATGCCGTAAACGACCTGACGCGCAGAGCGAATGCGGTAGGTCTTCATCAACCACACGGTATGCAGCAAGCGAAGCCAGTGCGGCGTGTTTTTGAGTTTTGCGAGAAGCTCGTTAAAGTTTGGAAGCGTGAGCGCGACGCCTGCGGGCTCTCCATCGCGATCGGCGATCAAAATCATTTCCGGATCGGCGATGGCTTTCATGTCTTCCGCAGCGCCGTATAAATCATCGAGTGAGATGGGAACGAATCCCCAGTTCCGCTCGAGCGTATCATTATAAACAATATGAACGAGCTTCAGCTCTTCTTTAATCTTCTTAAGATTAATGGGCCGCAACTTCATCTTCGACCGCTTCGCAATACGCTCTCTCAATCTGGCAAGGCGCGCGGGAGGATCGAGTCTACTCAATGGCAGTTGAAATCCATACTTGGAACGCACGCAGGAAAAACCCGCGCTTTCCACCAGGTGCTCATAATAAAGTGGATTCCACGTCAGGCCGATGTAGGGGGGATATTGTACGCCCTGGACCAGCAATCCGCACTCGTCATTGCTGCTGGGATTGTACGGGCCGCGAACGGCGGAAAATCCTTTTTCGCGGAGGAAGGAATCCACTTTTTCAAAGAGTGCCTTCGATGTCTCGACATTATTCTCGCACTCAAAAAAGCCGAAGAATGCGATGTTGTCTTTGTAATAAGCATTATGGGAGCGATTAATAATCGCCGCGATACGGCCCACGGCTTTTCCATCGCGCCAGGCGATGAAAGGATGAATTTCCCCATGCACTTTGCTGAAGGCGAACTCGGGCGAAATATATTTTACAATGCTGCCTGGAAAGGGAGGAACAAAAGCCGCATCTTTTTTATGCAGGCTTTCAGGCAAATTTTCAAAAACCCTTTTTTCTCGGGTTGTTTTGCATTCTGAAATCGAAACCATTTTTTTGTGCCCGTTACGGTAGGTTGTAACTTTTACAATGCCAAGCTTCCAAACGCTGCACTCTTAAATCTCGTACTGTGCGGCTTCGGCAGTAGAAGTGTTACGGCGTTTCTTTTTTGGAATAATCCGTAGCTGCGCTTCCTCGTAGTCGTAGTAGACGAGAGAATCCGCCTGCACGCTGTGAAGAAGAAACACATTTCCTCCGATGGTGCTGTGAGCGCCGATGGTGGTTTCGCCGCCGAGGATCGTGGAGTTCGGATAAATGGTCACGTAATCCTCCACATTCGGGTGGCGCTTCACGCCTTTGATGATGTGGCCTTCCTCGTCTTTCTGGAAACTGCGCGCGCCGAGCGTCACACCATGATATAATTTCACGTGGCTGCCGATGATGCACGTTTCGCCGATGACGACGCCGGTGCCGTGATCGATGAAGAAATGGGAACCGATTTGCGCGCCGGGATGGATATCGATGCCGGTGCGCGTGTGCGCCCACTCAGTCATCATTCGCGGAAGCAGCGGGACATTATCCTGATAGAGCAGATATGCCGAGCGCTGGATCGCGATGGTTTCCAAAAAGGGATAGGCAAGAATGATTTCCTGACTGCTTCGCGCCGCAGGGTCTCCTTCAAATGCCGCCTCGACATCCGTCGCCAGAAGTTTGCGCACGACGGGAAGGGCTTTAAGAAATTTGATGACGGCCTTCTCGGCCTGCGCCTCCGGGCAACGGGGCTCGACGGTGCGCAGGCTCTTGCAGACCTGGCCACGGAGAAGCGCCTCGAAGGTCTCCAATCGCTGTTTGGTAATTTCCTCAAGCGGCTGGTCGCTGAGCGTGTGGTCCTCGTAGAAGCCAGGGAAAAGAATCTGGAGTAATTCGTCGCACAGGGCGCGAACGGCGTCCTTGGACGGCAGATTCAGGCAACCGGTGTTATTAAGAGCCGGCAGCTGCTTATAGGAATCCTGAATGGCCTCAAGAACCTTCTGAAATTCATCCCGCATAGTTGTCAAAAATACTTGGTTCAGGCAGGCGATGTCGAGCCGTGTTAATCAAGGATTTGCGCCCCGGCTCCAGATTGACAGACGATGGGGGTCGTCGAATGCGCGGTTTGGTCTCTGTATTTCCCGGCAATCGCATGTCCGGCAGCTTCGGCAGCAGCCTCATCGACCAGACAAAGGATGGCGCCGCCAAATCCGCCTCCTGTCAGTCGGGCACCGAGCACGCCGGGGGTCTTTCGGGCAATATCGACCAGCTGATCCAGCTCGGGAATGCTGTTTTCGAAATTCGTGCGGGAGCTTTCGTGGGAGGCATACATAAGCGCACCAAAATCCTTCATGTCGCCCTTGCGTAAATAGGGAATGGCCGCCTGGACACGCTGGTTTTCACCCACGATGTGCATGGCGCGACGACGAACGACATCAGACATCCCGATATCGCCACCCAGCATTGCCATATTGGCATCCCGCAAGGCAGGCACCCCCAGCCGCTTCGCGGCTTCATAGCACTGCTCCCGCCGCTCATTATATTCGCCACCGGTAAGCTCATGCTTCACGGCACAGGGAATCACCAGCCAGCGGTAATCGGGGGGCATCGCAATCTGCTCTACCTCTTCCGAACGACAATCCAGAAAAATAGCGTGATTCGCTGCTCCGAACAGGGAGGAAACCTGATCGAGCAAGCCGCAACCTACGCCGACAAAATTGTTTTCGGCAGCGCGGCAGAGCTTTGCGATCTCCAGCTTATCGAGCTTTTCCCCGAAAAGACCGAGAAACGCCAATGCCGTGCTGACCTCCAGTGCGGCAGAGCTTGAAAGCCCCGTCCCGAGGGGCAAGTTGCTGGAGAACGAAATATCACAGCCACCCAACTTGACTCCTTTTTTTAAAAGCTCCTTCAAGACACCCAGCGGATAATCCGCCCAGGTCTTCGTGGGAGAGAGCTCGGCATCGAGCGGAATCAACGCGCCATCGTCGGATTGCTCACTGTGCAGGAGTAAGTTCCTGTCCGAGCGGACTTTCGCATCGGCGGTAATTCCCAGATCAATGGCCATGGAAAGAACGTAGCCTTCATTATAATCCGTATGATTTCCCAGAAGTTCAATTCGTCCGGGAGCAAATGTTCGAACGCCCTGCATCCTCACTCTCCTATCACGGGGAGACTACCAAGTCCTATATTAATAATCCCCATTCTGGAAAATCGGCGATTTTACGGTTTACCTGTAGTTCAAATAATCCGAGGATATTCCAGTGTCCATCCGTCTCAAAATCGCGCTGCTTGTAGTAGCGGCACTGACAGGGTGTTGGCTCCTGGTTACTTATCTCTCCTCCAGAGATATTTCCAAACAAGTCAATGAATTGGAAAAGATCGATATTACCCGCCAGGTACTTCGCGTACAGCAGCAGATCGGTTTTTGGCAAAAAGATACCGAGTTGCTCTGCAGCGAATGGGTGGATCATCTCCGGGTTCCTCCCAATGACGACCTGGAGCAGCCCGTCTGGCTAAAAGAACATCTGGGTGCCGCTCTTGAGTTGCGGGGGATGCAATTTGCAGCAGTCTATACAGATGCCGGTAAACAAAGTTTTATGCTCCAGCGGCTTGCTGGCGGCAAGGCACGCGACGACGGTACCAAACAACGTATACAGATCGTAAGTTCGATTTCCGAGCTTGCCCTGCAAGTAAAAGAAACAACCTCGGGGCTTCTGTATTCCCCCGATGGCCTGGTTATCTTCGCCATACAAAAAATTCCGGCGGGCGGAAAGCTTGAAGGCCAAACATTCATCCTTGCCATGGTGATTGATGAAGCGCGACTGAAAGAACTTAAGGACAGCCTTCAGGTAAACGCCCAGGTTCTTCCCGTCGGCCCTGATTCCGTCACAAAACTTCTACAAAAATATGCCGGCAAAAGTACGGAAAAACGCCCATGGGCTCGCTCTCTGACAGATACTACCATCGGCGGCTACTCCATCCTGCGTGACCCTGCCGGTCAACCTGTGGGGATTATCGAGGTCACCCAGTCCTGCCGTCTTAAACAGAACCTGCAAACCAGCATGTCCCAGCTTTCAGCCGAAGTGGCAGGTGTAAGCGTGGTCGTCGCTATTTTTCTGCTACTCATGATCGACATAACGGTGACGCGTCGGATTCGCAAGCTTGCCCTGGCCATGCGCGATGCAAGCCCCGATGATCTCAAGGCGCTGCCCCGCTCGCTCTACCGTAGTCACGACGAAGTGGGCAGTCTTGCGCGCGTCACCAAGATCATGGTCGACCAGCTCCGTGATTCTCAATCCCGCTACCGCGCTGTCGTCGAGACCCAGACGGAATTGATCGTGCGCTGCAAGCCGGATGGCGAGCTCACTTTTGTTAATGATGCCTTTGCGGATTTCTTCGGGGGTTCACTGGCCTCTTTCAACGATCGAAATTATTTCGCTTTGCTGCCGGAAGCGCTGCGCGATTCTGAGCGTCAGTTAATGGGCACACTCACTCGCCGCAATCGCACCTTGAAGCGGGAAATTTCGCTTACCTCAACGGATGGTAACCTTCACTGGCTCGAATGGCATCAGCGCGCGATTCTGGATGAGGATAAAAAGGTCGTGGAAATTCAATGCGTCGGCTGGGATATCACCGACCGCCGGGAATTCCAGGACAAGCTGGAACTCGCCAAAGAAGAAGCCGAA
The DNA here is from genome assembly GCA_039935735.1 of Chthoniobacterales bacterium. Classification (GTDB taxonomy): domain Bacteria; phylum Verrucomicrobiota; class Verrucomicrobiia; order Chthoniobacterales; family JBDTJR01; genus JBDTJR01. Next base: position 5,266 of record JBDTJR010000012.1, read on the forward strand.
AAAGCAAACCACGCCAAGAGCGAATTCCTTGCGGTCATCAGTCACGAAATTCGCACGCCTCTGAACAGCATCATGGGCTACTCCACGCTGGTGCAGCAACTGGTCACGGAAGACCAGTCCCGCGATTGCCTGCAACAAATCGAAGACAGCGGCCGGTTGTTGCTGCGGATTTTTGACGACATTTTTGAATACGCCAGCATGGATTCGCAGAAGCAGAATCTGAAAAATGAAACAGAGTTTCTCGTGCGGGACTGTGTTCTCGTTTCCACGTCGCAGAGCAAACGAAATGCCGAGCAAAAGGGACTTCGATTCGATGTGGAAATCGCGGCGGATATTCCCGAGACGATTATCTCGGAATCCCAGCGGTTGCAGCGCTGTCTTTCCATTCTCACGAGTAATTCCGTGAAGTTTACCGAGCACGGTGGCATCCGGGTTTCCGTGAGTTTGCTGCCGGGCGATCCTGCGAGCGAAATACGGTCCATGGTTTTTGAAGTCAGCGATAGCGGCATCGGCATTTCGCCGGAGATGAAAGACCAGATTTTTACGCCATTTTTGCAGGTGGATTCATCGACGACTCGAATTTATGGCGGACTCGGATTGGGACTGGCGTTTTGTAAACGCGTGGTTGCTTTAATGGATGGCGAAATCACCGTGGAGAGCGAACTTGGAAAAGGATCGAGCTTCCGCATCGTTCTGCCGGTTCGCATTCCTGCCAGGATGGAATCTGTCGTTTAGAATCCCGCCTCGCATGCCGCGGCATAAATTTTTTTCTAGATCGTGTCGAAACCACTAAGTGTTAAAACTCTGGCTGAGCTTTACCGATGCGCCGCCGATCATTATGGCGAACGCCCAGCCTTCGCGCGTCGCAATCCTGATGGCAGTTATTCCCCCATCACGTTTCGCGGGCTGTACGAGACGGGGCTGAATCTTGCCACAGCGCTTATTGAGCGAGGGCTCGAAGCGCGGGAACATGTGGGCATTCTCTCGGATAATCGCCTTGAGTGGATCATGGCGGATTGCGGGGTTCTGCTGGCAGGAGCGGCGAATGTGCCGCGCGCGTCTGATATCACTGAGGACGAAATCGTTTACATCATGCAGCACGCAGACGTGCGTACGCTCTTCATCGAAAATCTTGCGGTGTTTAAAAAGTTCGAGGCCTGCCAGGCACGAATACCTTCCGTAAAAAATATTATCCTCATGGATATGGCGGTCACACCACCGGCTGGCATCTGGCATCTCGAAGAGCTGATCCAACAAGGCGCGCGCCTGCGGCTTGCAGGCGACCGGAGAGCGGAGGCACGTGCCGATGCGGTGCAGCCGGAAGATCTCTTCACCCTCATCTACACTTCCGGCACCACGGGCATTCCAAAAGGCGTGCAGCTCTCGCATGCGAATATGTGCTCGCAGGTACGCAATCTCCCGCTGGATCTGCGGGAGACGGATAAGGCGCTTTCGATTCTTCCCATCTGGCACAGCTATGAGCGGATCTTTGCCATGGTCGCCATCGGACACGGGTGCTGCACGTATTATACGAGCATCCGAACCCTCGCGGATGATTTGAAAAGTGTGCAACCGACGCTGATGGCCTCCGCGCCGCGGCTATGGGAAAGCCTGTATGAAAAAATTATCTCCCGTGTGAAACAAGGTTCGATAATTTCGCGTTCTCTTTTTCACGTCGCTTACAAAAGCGCACGTGCGGTACATCGCGCAAAATATTTTTTCCGCGGTCAGACACTCGACCAGACAAGGCGCACTCTCCGCGAAAGCCTGACGCTGGCTGTTTTTCATCTGCTGAACTTCCTTCTCTATTTCATCCCTTATCGCATTCTCGATGCGCTCGTGCTTGCGAAGTTACGACAGGTCGTAGGCGGAAATTTTCGCGGCACAATTTCCGGTGGTGGAGCTCTGCCTCCGCACGTGGATGAGTTTTTCAACTTTATCGGAATTCCCGTACTTGAAGGGTATGGTCTCACGGAATCCAGTCCGGTGCTCGCCGTGCGCACGTGGAAGAACCTGGTCATCGGCACGGTGGGACCACTCTATCCGGAAACTGAGATTCGTATTGTCGATCTGGACAGCGGGGAAATTCTTTATCCGAATAAGAAAAAGCGCGGTAATGGCCGCGGGCTGCGAGGTGAAATTCATGCGAAGGGCCCACAGGTGATGCGGGGATATTACAAAAACGAGACGTCGACGAATGCCGTGCTCAAGGATGGGTGGTTGAAAACCGGGGATATCGGCATGATGACTTTCAATGACTGCCTGAAAATTCTTGGTCGCTCGAAAGATACCATCGTGCTTCTAAGTGGTGAAAATGTGGAGCCGTTGCCCATTGAAAATAAACTCTGCGAGTCGGACTACATTTTACAGTGCATGGTGATCGGCCAGGATGAAAAGCATCTCGGCGCGCTTCTGGTCCCGCATATCGAGACCTTTAAGAAAAATGGCTACAATATCGGAAGCATTGCAGACCTCGAGGAAAACCCCGAAGCGATGCGGGTGCTTCAGAGCGAAATACGCCGCCTGGTCAGCGCGCAGCAGGGTTTTAAACCCTTTGAGCGTATTGCCGTCTGGCGAAATTTGCCCAAGCCCTTCGATCTTGGCGATGAGTTAACGGCCACTTATAAGTTGAAGCGGCATGTCATAACCGAAAAATACGGTAGCCTGATCAAGGCGGTATACGCCCACCAGGATTCGTAACGCCCGCAGCACCAGACCCTGTCAATACTTACTGCACCGCGCCCGGGGTCGTGGTAAGGGGAGAAACCGGAGGTGGCGTTTCCACCGAAGCAGGATTTGCCGGGGCAGGCGGGGTTTCCGCCATGGGTGCGCTGACAGGAGCCGTTTCCGTAGCTGGCGCTGCTGATACCGGCACTTCCGCTGGTGCAGGAGCCTGCACATCTTTTGCGATCAACTCCTCGAGTCGATTGATCCACTTGGATTGATCCGCATGCTTTGGGTTGGTCTGGATCACCATCAGCATTTGCAGGTAGCCTTGCTTGTTCTCTCCTATAAGCACCATGTCTTCGGCCTGCTGCCATACCAGACGGGGACGCTGCACCCTATTAAAATTGTCGATTCCCAGGGCCAGTTGTTGATTCGTCGCGCGCTCCGTCTCGACCTGAATTTGCTTGGCCCAGGTATCAATAAGCTCCTGATTTTTTGTGTTTCGCAGCATCGGGCGCAAGGTTTTTTCGTAAATGCCGCCCAGATTTGCGGGTGAAGGCTCCCAGATTGCAGGAGAAGGAAGAAGAGACTCAAGCTTCAACCACGCCACAAATAAGTTGCCTGTAATGGGATCGGTCATCAACTTTTTCCCCGCCTCGCTGAGAGGAGGTGTGCGCCGAAACGTATTTTCCGCCTGGAGAAGGGCCTGGATATAACTTCTTAGCTCGGGCAGAAGCGCCTGCTTGTTCTCCGGGCCATTCCACTTTATGGCGAGGGCGATATATCGAAGATTCAGTCGAATCGCTTCCTGCATGGCAGCGCTGCGATTTCCGAGCATTTCCCTTTTTCGCCATTCTTCATAATTTTTGGCATCATCTTTCTTCCCCGCATATTGGGTGGCTTTTATCGCGTCTTCATAAAAAGCCGACGCGGCACCGCCGGAACTGGCGCCCGCTTCCACCTTCTGCACAGCAGCGCGGATATCCGCAATTCGAAGCGCGTCCTGACTGCTCTTAATGGCTTCGAGTTTCTTGAGAATATCCTGCAATAAAGGATCCGTCTGTTGTGCAAAACCGAAAAGTGGAAATGCGAGAAGGCTGGTGATTACCAAATATTTGAACTTCATGATTATTTAAAAAATACGGGGTTATTGAATGGAACTCGTGGGGGAATCAGAAGGTCGACCATAGGCGATAAACTGCCCTTTGCATTTGAACAATCCAAAAAAGAAGCGATAGCCGCCCATTGGCTTATCGGGGTGAAAGTGATAAATCGCCACCCCATGGGAGGTCTGAGACCCGGCCATCCACATTTGCCCCTGTGAATCGCGGCCAAGATAAATCATGACATGCGTGATCGGGGGCTTGCGTTCAGGATGATACGTGTTTTTCCAAAAAAGGAGATCACCTGTCTGGAGACGCTGGCGCAGGGTTTCCGGGTTATGGGATGCGGAAAAAAGCCTGCGGGTCTGCTGACAAAGCAGGTACTGCGCAGAAGCGGTGCGCGGAAGATAGATTCGCTGGCAACTGCGCTTCAACCACTGCGCGGTGTTTGAGCAATCCATTCTCAGGGGTGCCAGTTCATTTGGCGGCATCCATACCGCATTATAGGAAAGGCCATGGGCAGACTCGACAGCGGCCTGAAAGCTGCTCTCCAATGCAGATTCCTGCGCCCGAAGTGACGTCGCCAGAGTCGCCAGAAAGCAGGACGTGAGCGCCAAAAATAAAATACGGACTGGGGGCCGGAAAATTCTCACGGCTTGTCTTTACGCTGCTTAGGCGGAAGTGTCACGCCTGAGAATATGCAGCGTCATTTCAGGTGGACAAAAAAAGCGCGCCGCCACGCCGCAGGCGCCGGTGCCGCGTGAAGTATAACCCTGCATGCCTTTGTAATCCCACGCTCCGGCCACCATATACAATGGGCAGCGCGTATTGCGAATGAGGGGGAAACCCCCTGGCAGACAGATTTGCCCGCCATGGGTATGCCCGCAAAGCATGAGGTCGTAGCCGAGAGCCGCCGCTTTCTCATAGGGCTTCGGACTATGGGCCAATAGAACGGAAAACATTTCCTCGCCCACGCCTTTTTTTGCGGCGTCGAGATCGTCGTTACGGAAAAGCTGAGGATCATCCACCCCGCAGATGGCAATACTTTCATTGCCGCGTTTCAAAATTTGATTTTCGTTCAGCAATACGGTCATGCCGTTCTTTTCGAAGACAGGTACTTTTTCGAGGAAGTCGTGATTGCCGAGAATGGCGCAAGAGCGGCCCGCGATGGGTGGAAGAATTTTTTCCATCTCGTCGAGAGATTGCCGATGGCACTTGCCGATTTTATTGTGATAGTCGCCCGTCAATACCGCGAAATCAAAATTCAGGGATTGGAGTTTTTCGACGACCACATTTGTCAGCCTCAGATCGAGATCGCAATGGAGGTCGGAAACCTGGAGCAGGCGGAATCCGTCGAAGGCTGCGGGGATTCGCGGGGAGCGTACCTCGTTCACGATGATCTGCACGTCGAGATAATTGCGAAGCCCGAGGGCGCGCAGGCCGGTGAATTTCAAGACTGCTTCGAGACAGCGATCCAGCGGGAAAAACCGCTCCATTATAAAAAACCCGCTGCCGGGATGCGTGCTTTCCTCGCGAAGCAGTCCCTGGAGATGCCGCCTTTTTTCAAAACGGTCCCGCCCCATCCGTTGAGCGAGGTTTTCTACCTCTTCGGATGACATTTCTGTACCCGAAATGGGCAGGATCTCTTGTTTATTCATGAATCGTGATGGCCAACCCAGATACGGGCGTTCCAGCCTTGCAGTATAAAAGGGTTTTCTGGATGCTTAAAGCCTGAACAAACATGGACATGACGCGCATTTTTACATTTTTTGTCCTTATTACCCTCGCGGCCTGCAAACCGCCCGTCGTTCATCCCACCAATAATGAAAGCGCGACCCCCTCGCCTTCTGCGGTTCAAAGCACGCCTACTCCGGAAGCCACTCCCTCTCCTACGCTTACTCCTTCACCCACTCCGGTAGAGTCCGCGACCCCGGAAATTTCTCCTTCGGCTTCGCCATCCCCTTCGGATTCCCCGTCTCCATCGCCCACAGAATCGCCGACGGCTACCCCGGAGGTTTCTCCCTCCGCTTCGCCATCCCCTTCCCTGCAAACCACCGACTCAAAAAATCTCCCCAAGGCAGATGGCTTCGTGGGCGTCTGGGCCGCACAGGATGAATACAAGGATACTTTCAATATCGTGCTCGCTGCCGATGGGCGCGCGGTCGCGAACTGGTCGAATGGACGCAATGGCGGGCGGGGTGAGCGCGGGCAATGGCGTGTGCTAGGAAATGATATTCTGATTTTTTATAATAACGGGTGGACGGATTATTTAACCGCCGATGGGGATGCCTTCCGTGATTCCGGTTACTCGGCCGACAATAATCTCAAAAATATCCCCGCCTCCCAATCTCCCGTGACGCGCGTGGAAGGGCCGATGGCTGTCTATGCCGGAGTGTGGCGGCTCGATAAACAGAGCGATGGCAGCTATATCTATGTTTCTCTTCAATCCGACGGCGATGCGGAAAGCACCAATCCGTCCAATGGCCTGGGTAAATGGACGCTTGCTCCGGAAGGCGCAAAAATCATCTGGGCCGATAAATCCTCCCAGACCATTTCCAAACAGGGCGATCAATTTACCCAGATGTTCTGGCCTCCGAAAGTTAACACGAAGGAACCGCCCACCGATTCTTCAGAAGCCTTCAAGGTCGGAAATGTGCCTGCAAAAATAGCCCCCTGATTTTTCTTATGCGAATGCTCGACCTTATAGACCAATGGCATTCTTACGACGCAGGGTGCGGAGATTCCAAAATTTTCCATTCGTGGGTCGCGTCAAGCAGGCAGATTGAATAATACGCAGGAGTCACGGCTCGCCGCGACGTATCCCCTGCCGGTGAAGACGCCGCTGGAACAGAAAGGTGGCATGGGCATCCTGCCCATGATCCCATCCATACATGGGCAGAATGCCCATGCCACATTGGAAAACGCACGGCAATGTCGTTCTGATTCTAATATTAGCGGGCCGAGTTGAAGGGATTAATCACGCTGATGCCGCTCCAGGCGAAATCATCGGGATTGCGCGTGATTAAGGTCAGATCTTTCAAAAGCGCGGTTGCAGCGAGTAGGCCGTCGATATCGGGCATCTTCTGATTTGCGCAGAAGCGGCCCCATTGCGCGGCGATGTCTGCGGTGACGGGAAGGATGCGGTCCGCAAAGTGTAAGGTGAGGCCCTGGAGCCAGCGATCGAGAGCTTCGGCATGCTGGGCGTCCTGTTTGCGCGTTATTTCGATTCCACGTTGAATTTCTCCGATTACCAGCACGCTTGTGAAAAGAAAGGTATCATCCACGGTTTCGAACCATGAAGATACGGACGAAGTCCGCTCTGCGGTTTCTTTATGGAGATCCAGCAAGATGCCGGTATCGAGAAGATAGCCTTTCATGCCTAACTACGCCGTCTTTTGCGCTTAAACAGTTCTTTTTCCGTCGCCGGCAGCGTTTGGAGGTAATCTTTGAAGATCGTGGGTGCATTCATTTCTCCCAAAAGTGCCTTCCGCAAAACACGACGATGGGCCTCTTCCACGGAAATCCCCCCCTCTCCTGCCATTTTTTGGAGCTTTTGCACCACCAACTCCTCAATTTTGCGAACAATCAATTGCGGCATATTGGCAAAATGATATCATTGATAGCATTTTCGAAGCAAGACGGAATTCGGAAATTTTTGTGAGTCCAAAAAACACGGTTAAAGAAAAATACTCTTTTTTAAAGCGACCGATATAAACAGAGAGCACTTTACAATTTAAGGCTCAGGTGGAGGGACGTGCTCCGTCGCGTCCTGTTTGCTGCCTTATCTTCCGAAGAGG
>JBDTJR010000013.1:0-11552 GCA_039935735.1 Chthoniobacterales bacterium
GTCGCTTTGAGTAGAGTGCTGAATGTTCCATATTATATTTTGTCGTCGCGGCTTTCCAGTTTTCGTCGTGAAAGCCGGAGATAATGGATTGCGTCGCTATTTCCCCGGATCGCATCGCGTAAAAGATTCCTTCACCGGTGAAGGGCTCGACAACTCTGGCGGCATCTCCGATTACAAACAGACGCTCCAGTTTGGAAGAAATTCTTCGACGACTAAGCGGGGTAATGCTTCTCCATGTCGTATCTTTTGGCAGTTCAAGGTTTTGCTCTATCTGTGTACGCGCGAGGGCAATCTTTTGCGGCTTTGCGACAATGCAGAGATTAGCGAGATCATCCGACATATCGGCCAGTCCGATATAGCCATGCTTATGCAGTGTCATACGAATGCGGTGATTCAATGAGGCAGGGCGGGGGATGTGCGCCTGCAGTGCCACACGATCACTTGTGATATTTGCGAGCAATCCCAGAAGCCGACACACGCTGGAATTTCGTCCATCGGCAGCGATGAGAACCTTTCCATGGTGGATATCCGTTCCCACGCTGATCTGCCAGCCGTCATCGATTTTTTGAACCACTGCATTATCGATAAATTTTGTCCCATTCTGGATCGCACATTCGACGAGAGATTGATCAAGATCTCGTCGACGTATGACGTTTTCGGGGTCGCCAGAAAAAGTCATCGGAGTGACAAACGAACGACCAGTCATGCTGACAAATTCCACGGACTCGGGAGTGCGTGAGGGGAGTGTGTTGATGTTTTCTCTCCAACCGAGACGATCAATCACCTTCCAGATCGCCGGGTTAATGCAGTCTCCACAGACTTTATCGCGTGGGAAGATGCTTCTATCCAGCAGAAGCGTCTTCAATCCATGTCTGGAGCATGTTGCCGCGCAGACGCTACCTGCCGGGCCTGCGCCGACAATGATGACATCCCATCGCATCAGACAAATGCTTCGGCAATTTCATCGGCAACGAGAAGTCCTTTGCGGGTCAATCGCCAGTTTGTCGCATCGCTTTCGAGAAGGCCAAGATTTTGATAACGACTCACCGCCTCGGTGTAGGTTTCCAACAAAGCTTTGGGAATACCGCGATTTGTTCTTAGCGAGAATGCGATGCGTTCGGATAAGCGGAGTTGTGAATCGAGGTCTTCCTGAAAATCGTGAGTGGGCTGATTCTTTGAAATGCGATGAACATATTCTTCCGTATTCGAAATATTTTTCCAACGCGAAGATCCCACCGTAGAGTATGCACTGGGTCCCAGGCCGATATAGTCATGCCCTTCCCAATAAGCGAGATTGTGTAGGCATTCCCTGCCTGGGTGCGCGTAGTTTGAGATTTCGTATTGCGTGTATCCTCCGGCGGCCAGGATATCCATGGTAGCCTCAAAGAGATCAGCGTCCAATTCTTCATCGAGTTGAAAGGTTCCACTTTGGAGGCGTTTAAGAAAGTCGGTGTCCTCCTCATAAGTGAGGCAGTAGGAGGAAATATGATCGGGTCGAAGATCAATCGTGGTCTTTAGGGTTTCGTTCCATATCTCGCGGGTCTGACCAGGAACACCAAAAATGAAATCCAGATTGATATTCGGCACTCCGGCTTCCCGTAAAATTTCATACGAGCGAAGGGCTTGAGCACGATTATGGACACGGCCAAGTGTTTCGAGGAGTTTCTCATCCCAGGATTGAACCCCCATGCTGATGCGATTAATGCCGAACTCGAGTAGCAGCATGGCCTTCTCCCGGGATACGGTGGCAGGGTTCATCTCAAGTGTCCACTCGGTCACCTGTGAAAAATCGATCAGTTTATGGAGCCCTCCCAGAAGGTATTCGAGTTGCTTCGTGGAAAGCGCGCTAGGAGTGCCACCTCCAAAAAAGACTGTTTTGGGCTTTAAGCGGTCATTATGAAGTGCCGCCTCCGCGAGAACGGCATCAAGAAATGCCTGAGTCTTGTTTTTATCACTTGCCTCCTTGTAGAAGCTGCAATATGGACAGACTTTTGGACAAAATGGAATATGGACGTACAGGTGCTCGACCACCTCATCAATCTGCCTCCACAAAGAACGTAAAGCAATGGTGAATCGGCAGTTTGACAGGAAGAGGGCATCATAAGAGGATAATCCGGTGCTGATTCGCAGTTTTATCATCCTTACATTTTTTTCAGTGCTTTGTGCCAGCGCACAAAACGTACCCCTTCCAGCGTCGTCTGTTTATTTCGACATCAATACGAAGGTCATTCAGAGACAAAGCATAGATCAAGTGATTGTTACCGAAATGGTGAATCGATTAATTTTAGCCGTTACCGGTAAGACCAATCCTGGCGATGCATGGCGTTCCCTTGCTGGCCCTAAGGATGTCATTGGAATCAAGGTGGCCGCAGGTGGTGGCGAAATTTCCGGAACGCATCCGGAAATTGTGCGAGCGATTGCAGAGGGACTAATTGCTGCTGGGCTTTCAAAAAACAGGATTATTGTCTGGGATCGGAAAAAACAGGATTTGATTGCTTCCGGTTTTTCGCAAAACAACGAAAACTACCAGCTTCATTGGGTAGATGATGGCGATGGTTACGATCGGAAGATGCCCATATCCGCGCCGGTTCTTGGGAAGTTGATTTTTGGAGATAATGATTTTAAGAATCGGGCTTCGATGCGGTTTTCCGATCTGGTTGCGCAGAAGGAGCAACTTAGCGATGAAAGTTACTTTGCAAACACGCTTAAGAAGGTGACGAAAATCATTAATATTCCGACATTGAGTGACAGCTATTACACCGGGGTAGGAGGCGCAATACCAAACATGACGCTTTCCAACCTTGATAACTGGCGACGCTTCGTGCGTCCGCCGCGGTTTGGCGATCCTTATCTCGCGGAGATCTATTCCGATCCGAGAATTGGTGGGAAGGTTGTATTGACAATTTTGGATGCGATTGTCGTGCAGTACGCAGGAGGGCCTTTTCCTGATCCTCATTTTGCAACGAGCGCCTTCAGTATTTACGCCAGTAAGGATCCCGTCGCCATCGACGCAATAGCGATGCGAACGATTGATGAATACCGTCTGCTGCATCAATTACCAAAGATTGAACCCATTTCGACTTACATCCAATCGGCTGCTTCGATAGGGCTGGGAAATTACGATGAAACTCGAATTGAAAAAATTCGAGTCGGAACGGACTACTCTCAATGAGTGAGACTATGGATTGGGATCTTGTACGCTCGGTATCCCGTTCCTTTTATCTTTCACTCAAATTTCTTCCGAATGAGGTCCGTGATACGGTAGCCCTGACTTATCTTCTTGCGCGCGCCTCGGATACTCTTGCGGATATTCCTGCGGCTTCTGTGAATTTTCGATTAAAGGCATTACAGGAATACACTCAAGGACGTTGGGAGGAGGTCTGGGAGAGTGAATTCAATGGGGCAAAATTAAAAGCCGGAGAACGGCTGTTGCTTGCTTCGATTCCCATTTTGCTGGAGCGCATACAAAATCATCCCGATGGGGATATTATCCGGGAGACATTGGATGAAATTATTTCAGGACAGATATTGGATATCGAACGATTTTCCCTTGAGGGGAGGAAGGCGCTTTCTCCCGAGGAACTTGAAGATTACACTTATCGGGTGGCGGGCTGTGTAGGACGATTCTGGACGCGTATTTGTTTTCGTAAAATTTCGAATGTTGCCAGGCTTTCCGAAGCCGCGATGATCAAGCTTGGGATCGAATATGGCAAAGGGCTGCAACTGGTAAATATTCTCCGTGATCGCAATGAGGATGTTTCGCAAGGGAGGGAATATTTTGCGCAGGACTCCTTCGAAAAGGTAATGGCTCGCGCACAGGAAGCTCTTTCTGCGGGAAAAGAGTATGGTTCGGCCTTACGAGGCGTTCGTATTCGATTTTGCTCTTTGCTACCTTACGAGCTTGGAATTCGCACACTTAAGCTGCTGCCAGCGCAGGGTAGAGAACGTGTACGTCTGCCTCGAAGTTGTGTTTACCTTACCATGTTCCGCTGTCTGGTAAGCGCTATTGCCGGGCGCTAAATTTTTGCCCGCGTGCGGCGCAGTCGATTGGAAATAAAATCTGCGACAAATTTTACCTGAGGCTCCTTGAGTAGATCTTCACCGGGAGTTTTCATTTCATGGGGCAGGACAGAGGGTGCGAAATCCTTCCAGCCGCGCGAGCCTGCTCCGGGTTGGGTCAGAAGATGCACCTTGGCAGGACCTTCAAATGCACGATAGGAAAGGCACCATTCGGGATCCTCTCCGGAGACCAGAAGATTAGCATCTTTCTTTCGAGCAAATGACAGGCCGCGTTGCATTAGGCCTTTAAAACCAGCGGGACGCGGCGGGATAGCGTCAAGAACAGCGAAGGTCGCAAACTCCCTATTTTGCATTGCAAGGATCTGTGCCATTTCCCATGCAATCCACGCACCATTTCCATAAGCGGCGACATGCCATGATCCGCCGCCACCAAAGGACTGCAGTGTTTCCACGTAGCGATTTGCAAGCGTTTCTACGTAGAGTAATTCATCCTTTAGCAGTAGGGATGGAGTGAGGACAGCGCACGGAAGATCGCCCGGAAGGTAGTCGAGAAGATCATCATATATTTCCAGGCCATCTTTGGCAGGGTGAATCAAAAAGAGCGCAGGTTTACCTTCCGCTTCACGTAACCAGTGAATGCCCTTAACGATCTTGATCTCATGGTTCCGAGGTGCAGCTTTTATCGATTCCTCGGAAAAGTCCGATCGGGAAGCAGAAGCAGACTTTTTGCCTTTTTCCGCCCAGGCTGAAACGCTCGATTTCGCAGACGGAGCGGTTTTTTGAGTCACGGGTGCGACATAGCGTGGAAAGTCGGAGGTAATGTGCCCCTCTCCGTCCCGTCTTGCACGAAAACCGGAACGCATGCGTGAAGCATCTTTTACCGAGGTGAGGGAGTCTGCTTCAAAGGTAAATTTGCTCTGGCCTTCCGTGGATTTGCGCATCGCAAGAGCGGATCCGCCAATGACCAGTTCGCCTTCTGCATTATCGGGAGCGAGTCGAGGTCCATCCAGAATATACGCGGCGGTGTTATCGCAAATGGACGCGACAAATTTTTCCGCGGTCTCGACAATCTCCAGGCAGATCGTGGAAAGAGGAGCAGCTGTCCAAAAAGTAATTAGCTCTACATTTTGGGAAAAATTGGCCTTCCAGAGGGCGAGCGTCCTCGAGGAGGGAAGAAGATCACGAGTAGCGACCACGCGTAGGGATGGGGGACAGGCTGTTTGTCCGGGAAGACTCATCCACAGATCGAATGTCGCGGCGTCGCAATAAAGAACCGTAATTTCCATTTCCTCCAACAGCGTAGGGAACTGCTGCAATGAAGGAGCGGGGTCGCAAAGAATTACCGTAGAGCCAGCGTGAATTGCCGCAAAAAGTTTTTCGTAAAAACCAAGATGCCGGGAGTTTCCGATTTGAAGAATACGATCGCTGCTTCGAAGGCGAAGGCGGCTCGCAATAGCACGTGCGGCATTTGCAAGAATCCGGTGAGAGAAGTAAATGATGCCGTTTCCAGCATCCTTTTCGATCGGAAAAATAATGGCCGGACTGTCTGGAGAAACGGAGACAGGAGTTTCAAGCCCTTTTTTTTCGTAGATGGCATGCCAGTTTTGATCAATGGCAATAAGTTTCCTGACGCCGTCTGCTGCAAAGACTTCGGACGATTTAAGTGTGGCACTGTCGCAGACCACCACCGAAACATCCGAGAAAAGAGGCTGATTTTCGGGAGACAACTCCATTGAAGAGGCAACGGGAATAGCCGTGGCACCCAGCTTCAGCACTCCGAGAAGTGCTACCCAGTACCAGGAAGTCACTTGCAGGCCAAGCATTACAGAGTCGCCTTTTTGAACACCGGAGTCCTTTAAGAAGGTGGCGAAGCGAGACGCGTAATCATCCAGCTCCCCATAACTTAACGATTCATTGCCAATCATCACTGCAGGATGTGCAACACGCTCGTCATGATTTGCGGTCAGGATGTCGAGAAGTGTGCCATTACTGAAAGCATGTGCGCCGCAGGATTTTTCAAGGATAGCCGTGTGCTGCTGACGAGAGAGAATACCGACATCCCATAAAAGACGGCTCGTATTTTTTGTCAGAGCGTCGAGAGCATTTTCGAAATAAGCAACAAGCTCATTATAACGGACAACCGGGAAGCAATCTTCAAGCGAACTAAATATAATCGGCTTATCCAATCCACCGGTCCATTCTGCGCGGAGATTTCGGCTGGAGACGGAGGGAAGAATTCGAGCATCGAGTCTCACCCAGCGGGGATCATGAGTAATCTCCTCATCGCGGCGCATGCCAAAATAGCTTATGGATGTCAGTGCTTGTGGGGCATGGTCCGATGAGGGAGCGGGAAAGCTTGCGGATTTTTCATGCGAAGCAAATGAGCGCATCCAGTCGCCAGACTTGGCTCCATCGTCAAGACGTGTCTGTATGGGAACAGGAGAGGAGAAGAGCCCGATGGCGTCTTCCCGAACGACAACTCCACGCGCGGTCTGGTGACGTGTATACACAATTTCCTCGCTACCCAACATGCGCGCGATCACTACCGCCCAGCCAGCCTCGATCACGGACACCGGAGAAATATGCAAGGTATCTGCGCAGTCCGTTATGGTTTGAATGCGATCTGGATTCAGGAGATAGGTTTGCTCCCATCGAGAGGCACCTTCCTTTGCGGTTGTCGGTGCAAGAGATGATGAAGTAATCAGTCGGGAGTCCGTGACATCCTTTACCGTGCTGGAGCTTTCCTTTAATTCTGCAAAATGTTGCCATGCATCATCTTGCTCTACGGAAACTTCTTTTCCATCGTAGCGTTGAAGAAGCTCACGAAGAATGGAGAAAACGGATTCCCTATCGACCAGCATTTCTGAAAAAGACCACAGCAAATGATGACTTTGATTGGGGAGAGTGATCAAATGAATCCGCGAAAGGACCGAGCCGTCCGTTGGGAAAGGCGTTTTTGCATCGGATTCAAGTAGTCCATGCCACTTGGCTCCAACCTCGGCGGGAGGTGTGGAGGACCAGTCGAGATCGATCCATTGCTGTTTATTAAATTCGGAAAGCGATTGATGAAAGCTGCTGTCCCCGTTAAAGCGAACGCGGAATGCGGGATGGGATTGGAATATTTCAGCCCATACCGATTCCAATCGTGTTTTATCCATTAATTCACCAAAACTAATGGAGACCTGCATCACGGAGTTCAACGGGTGAACGCCTTCTGCAAGCAGCCATTTTTGAGCGGGATTCAATGGAATCATTTAGTCGCTATCCGGGGATTAGAGATTTGCGTCGGTCACGGCACCCTGCGATGCCGTCGTAACGTGAGAGGCGTATTTTGCCAATACACCACGACGATAGCGGGGCTTGGGTTTTTTCCATTTCGCAAGACGCGCGGCGATTTCCTTTTGCGGCACGTCGAGTGAAAGTTTTCCGTTGGCAGCATCAATGGTGATGGTATCTCCATTTTTGATAACTGCCAATACGCCACCCTCAAATGCTTCGGGCGTGATATGTCCGACCACAAAGCCATGAGTTCCTCCGGAAAACCGTCCGTCCGTGATCAGGGCGACATCCTTGCCCAGTCCGCGACCCATTACGGCAGAAGTAGGCGCAAGCATTTCGCGCATTCCGGGGCCACCTCTGGGGCCTTCAAAACGAATGACAACGACATCGCCTTTTTTGATACTACCATCAAGAATTGCCGCGAGTGCTTTTTCCTCGGATTCGAAAACCCGAGCTTTGCCGACGAAGCATTCGCCTTCTTTACCGGAAATTTTTGCGACCGCACCTTCTGGGGCGATATTTCCGCGAAGAATAACAAGATGGCTCGATTTTTTAATCGGGTCACTTATCGGACGAATGATCTCCTGGCTTTTGGGATAATGTTTTACGCTGGCAAGATTCTGCTTCAGTGTTTTCGTGGAAACGGTGAGACAATCGCCATGAAGAAGGCCTTCTTCGAGCAGCATCTTCATCATCGGTAAAATTCCACCGACTTCGACGAGTTGCGACATGAGATATTTGCCGCTTGGCTTGAGATCCGCGAGGACGGGTACTTTTTTCCCAATGCGGGTGAAGTCATCAATCGTCAGTTTCACATTGGCAGCATGAGCGATGGCGAGAAGGTGGAGGACTGCATTTGTCGAACCGCCGAGAGCGATCGTAACCGTGATCGCATTTTCAAAAGCTTCCTTCGTCATGATGTCGAGCGGACGAATTCCACGCTTCAGCATCTGGACAACGGCTGCACCGGCATTCCGTGAATCTTCGATTTTGTGTTTTGAGACAGCGGCCTGTGCGGAGCTATTCGGAAGACTCATGCCCATCGCTTCGATGGCGGACGCCATGGTATTGGCGGTATACATTCCTCCGCAGGAACCGGGGCCGGGAATGGCGCAGGATTCAACCGCATGAAGTTCCTTAGACGAAATCTTACCGCCGGCTTCCTGGCCTACGGCTTCAAAAACGGAGACGATGTCGAGTGCGCGGCCGTTCAGGCAGCCGGGAAGAATCGTTCCTCCGTAAACAAAAATAGCGGAGCGATTCATGCGCGCAATCGCCATGAGACAGGCCGGCATATTTTTATCGCAACCACCGATTGCGACAAAACCGTCAAACCCCTGACAACCGACGACCGTCTCAATCGAGTCGGCAATGACTTCACGGGATACCAGAGAGTACTTCATCCCTTCGGTTCCCATGGAGATTCCGTCTGAAACGGTGATCGTATTAAAAATGACAGCTTTGCCGTTTGCCTGATCAATGCCGTGAGCGGCATGGCGGGCAAGCTCGTCGATGTGCATGTTGCACGGGGTCACCATGCTCCAGGTAGAAGCAACGCCGACAATGGATTTGCTAAAATCTTTTTCGGTAAATCCAACAGGGTAAAGCATCGCCCTGCTTGGCGCCCGATGTGCGCCGTCGAGCATTAACGAGGAATGAGGACGGATGTTTGGTTTCGATGAGTTGGCTTTCGTCATTGGGGCAATCAAGATAGGGTGAAGTGCAGGCAGAGAAAAGGGAATTTGCGAGGGGATTATTTTTTCTTTAGCCCCGCTTGCTGGCGGACAATGGCCATGCTATCGGAAATCTGCCTTTTTTGCTTATCGGAGAGATTTTTATCCTTCAGGGCAAGCTCCCACTGTTCCACGGCCTGACGCCCGAGTCCCTGTTTCGCGTAGGACTGGCCAAGAAAAACGCGATAGGCGCCGGTGGGAAATTGATTTTCCTCCGCTATCACGATCACTTTTTCCAGCGCCTCTGTCTCGCTTTGGTAAGCATGGGCGACATTTGCAATGCGTGCATGTAAAAGTAGGGAGTAAAAATCGGTAGGATAGCGTTGGATGATTTCCGAACTCACAAGATAGGCTTGCTGGATATCGCGGTTTTCCATGAGTGCCTGGGCTTTGATTTGGAGAGCGGGGAGGCTGTCTGAATCCATGCCAAGCGCTTCATTTGCGTGATTGACCGCAGCCGACCAGTTTTTTCTTTGAAGATTAATCAGGGCCTCGGAAATATAAATTTCCGCGCAGCGCCTGTCCAGAGTCTCGCCTTCGCGTAGAAGACTGTTTGCTTTCTCGAAATTCTGCAATGCGGTGTATTGCATGGCTGTTTGCGCCAGGGCTCTGGCCTTATTGCTGGGCGTATGGAATTTTGCGGTCAGATTCTCTGAAGTGAATGAGGGTGTTTTGTTATTGATTCCTCGGGCAAATGCAAATCCTCCATTATCGATATACACAAGCTGCCAGTCCGGAGAGGACTGGAGATGATCGAGTAACTCCTGATATTCGGCTACGGGCCCGCTTAAAAGAACCAGGTCGAAACGCTGGTTGCGATCCAGTTCCCGCCAGACCACTGGGTTTGATGCAGCCCTTTGCCATGATGTATCGTTATTTTTGATCCATTCTGGATGCAAGGGGGCGATAAAACGGCGCATATAGGGATTGAAGTAAATATTTTTTACTTTTCCGGAATGAGCGTAATCCAACAGATCGAGAGGCGCGAAAAGGCGTCGGTCAGTGCCGAGCCTTGTCCAGTTACGGAAAGTATCGTGGATAGCCCATGTCGCAAGAATGCCGACTACCGCCCAGCAAATCGGAAGAATGGCGCGGGACAGGATCGGGGAGTGCGTCTTCAAGCGAAGTCGCCTCGCCAATGAAAAGAACGCTTTTAGAAGGAAAAACGTGACTGCGAAAACCACCAGCAGAAGGCAAAGCTGGACGGTCAGGATGCCACCGACGCGCCATACCATTGCAAACAGCGCGGCGCAGGCTTTTTCAAGAATGCCGGAGTGCGAAGATGCGCCCCCTTTTAAAACATCCAAACCCAGGGTCAAAAAAGCGTAGTAATTGCCATCCGCGGGAAAAGCAGCGAATGACAGTGCTACAAAAAAGGCAATCAAAACGACTACAACCTTTTCAAGTGATTTACGCGCCATCATTGCCTTAGAAGTAATCTGTTTTGACGGAAAACTTCAATTCCTCATCCTGCAATTCGCGAGGAAATTATTTCCGGAAGATTCATAGGAATATCTCTTGCGCCCCGGCTGTGAGGGAATAGCTTTGGCGGAGCCATGAAGTATCAACTTCTTACCTTCATTTTATTTATGGGATTTTTTACTTTCCGTACACAAGCGAATCCTGTGCCAATCGGCTCAACCGCACCTAAGCTGACTGCAACCAATCAGGATGGAGCGACCGTAAGCTTCGGGGATGTCTATGCCAAAGGAATCACTCTGGTATATTTCTATCCCAAGGCGGAAACACCGGGATGCACCTCGGAGTCCTGCTCCTTGCGTGATGCCATTGTGGATTTAAAAGCGAAAAATGTGACCGTCCTCGGTGTGAGTGAGGATAGCGTGAAAGCCCAGAAAAGATTCAAAGACCGATATAATCTTCCTTTTGAACTGATCGCAGATACCGATGGAAAAGTTGCCGAAGCTTTTGGTGTTCCTGTCACCCTCGGGCTTGCGAGTAGACAGTCTTTCATTATCAAAGACGGTAAAGTTGCATGGACCTGCCTGCGGGTAATTCCGAAGGAACATACAAAAGAAGTGCAAAACGCACTTGATAAACTCAAGGAATCGGGCACTAATTGACGGCTCTTCGACCGGGTTGGTAGCTCAATGGTAGAGCAGCGCCCTTTTAAGGCGTTGGTTGCGGGTTCGAGTCCCGCCCAACCCATCTCCCGAAATCCTCTGTAATCCCCATAAATACAGCCTCTAGAGGTGATTTGACTTATTTTGGATCACGCAGACAAGCGCACGAAGATATTCAAAAAGCGCAACTTTATCGTCAAGTATTTGACAAGTCATCTACGGTGACGGTCTCGCGATGCTAAAACTCTTCAGCAGATAAAAAATGCGCAGAGCTTGAATCCCTTAATTGGCAGCCAAATTCGAGGGGTGGCGAAACAATGGACAAAGGAGCGGGTATTAAAACTCAATAGCTACAAGTTTCACGCTAGTGTGGTAAATCCAAAAAATAGAAGTGATTTTATTGGCTCATTTTTTACCCTTCAAGAAGTAGCTGACAGCC
>JBDTJR010000014.1:0-15634 GCA_039935735.1 Chthoniobacterales bacterium
CGGCAAGCGAACCTAATGGCTGGCTCGGCTTTTTTGGCCCGGCTTTTTGGGTCCATTGAGAAACCGACTCCTCAAAGAATTTACGATAAACGGAACGGATCCGGAAAGAGTTCGAAGATTGCTCAGGATCACAATCCCTCAGCATTTCCTGGATATCCTCAAAGACTTCCTCATTCATCACGGCGGTCTTTCCGTTCTTCAAGGTCACATGAGTATTGCCGCTTTGAAGAAGCTTGCGGATATCGGAGGCGGAAAAAATGGCGTCGCTTCCTGCCGTGAAGCTCAGGTTGGCATCGAACACACCCGGCAACCCGGTATCACGTATCGCAACGCGAGGCTCGATTTGAACGACATTTGCCGTCAGGCGCTGGATGCGTTCGCCGAGGACGGTATCCGCACGGGCTTTGAGCTTTTCTTTTCCCGAGGTCAGAAATCGTAAAATCGGCTTTTCGCCATCGAGCCGCAAACCGTCACGTGTTTGCTGAAATCCTTCTTTCGATAAAGATTCGAGAACCCGTTTTTCAAAATCCGGGTTCCGTGTCTTCAGATCGGTGTAGGAAAACTTTACGACGGCGGTAAGATGGTTGAGTGAACCTTCAAGATGAATGCTGGTTTTCGGGATATCCTCGGACACGGCAGCAGTAGTTTGTTGGGGCGAGTCAGAAGATTGTGAGATCGAAATATTCCCCCCTGCTGAAGCTGTTTTGTTGCCGACGAACAATGTGGCAAGACCGACCGCAATGGAATGCGCGCAAAGAATTCCTCTATCGCGTGAATCTCTGCACGTGCAGAGATTATCCATATCCGTTGGCGAGTTGATCTTTAAACCTGAGGCATAAATCCGGCCATCGCCGCCGACGCGCCCTTTAAGAAGCGGAGGTGCATAGTTGGCTTCCAATACCTTTCCCGCATTCAGGAGTGACTTCGCTTCCTTGAAGGCCTGCCACCCACATGCCGACTGAAGAAGTTTTTCAGTAAGTGCGACCATTAAAGGTTGCTAAAACTTAACCTCAGGTACCTCGCGGACAACGGAGTCAATGGTGAGAAACTCCTCGGGCGCGAAGTGGAAGGTGGAAGCGATTAGATTTGTAGGAAAGCTTTCGAATTTGACGCGGTAGTCGCGGACATTTCCGTTATAAAAACGCCGAGCGGCCTGGATGCGATCCTCCGTATTGACAAGCTCGTTCTGGAGTTGGAGATAGGAGGCATCTGCTTTGAGGTTGGGGTAATTTTCCGCGACAGCTAACAACTGCTTTAAGGCACCTGTTAATTGATTCTCTCCTTCGATCTGCTCAGCCGGTGAGCCGGTATTTGCCATACAGGAATTACGCAGTTGCACGACATGCTCCAGGACTTCACGCTCGTGCGTGGCATACCCTTTCACGGTATTCACCAGATTCGGAATCAATTCATAGCGGCGCTTGAGTTCGGTATCGATGTTGCTCCATGCTTCGGCAATTTGATTTCGGAGAGAAACAAAGCCGTTGTATTGAAGAATGAGATAGATCAACGGAAAAACGATGATGACAACGAGGATGAGAAGTAGAATTTCCATAGTAGATTCAGGATGCAGCGGTAAACAGATAATCCGGTATCAACGCTCTTAACTCAATGAGATAATCCAGCTTTTGCACGACACTTTGCGGGTCTGTGCGGCCGTCGAATATCAGCGCATAGCGGTCGCGCTCAATTTCAATATGGAAATCACGATGACTAAGCAGATATTCCATGGCTCTTGCATTACAGATATCGTAGGCGAATTTTTTATCCTCTGACTGTACAAGGAAAGTCTTGGAAAACTCATGTGATTCAAAATCAATGGACGGATACCCGAATGCTTTGCCGAGCCGTGTAAGGATATTTTCGGGACCGATGGTTAACTCCGGAAAAAATGCAGGAAAGCGAAGCAGGGCAATATGATGCCAGTAATGATGGGTGGAGCGATTTCCTTTGTTATCGGTAGTATAGGTTTCGTAGTGAAAATCAAAGAAAAGGATTTCCTGATCCCGATAGATTCCGCCGAAAATATTCTTTGCATAGCGGTTATCGCCATTTTGAAGAATGTTCAGGAACTCCAGTTCGTCGATGATGTCCGAATTAGTTCCGGGATGATAATTCAACCCCAAATCTATGGAGATTTTAATGAGTTCTTCTGCGCGCCGTTGCTCTGCGAGGTAGGAGGTAATTGCGATGGCAATCACCGCCCCACCAATCAGGATGGCCATGAGAATAAAGAGAAACTGGCTCATATAACGGAGCTTATCTGCTAACGATCTGAGGTCAGCTCGTCAATGTAGGAATGAAAAATCCGTTTTAGATTGAAGCGCGCCGCCGCTCCCGCCAAGATTCGCGCTCTGCGAAAATGGAAAATCGAATTGATCAACGCTTTGCTGAACTCCGTAAATCCGGCAAGAAGGGCTTTGTAGCCTATATCTCGG
The DNA here is from genome assembly GCA_039935735.1 of Chthoniobacterales bacterium. Lineage (GTDB taxonomy): Bacteria > Verrucomicrobiota > Verrucomicrobiia > Chthoniobacterales > JBDTJR01 > JBDTJR01. The sequence continues at coordinate 2,439 of JBDTJR010000014.1, forward strand.
CGGGCGATCCGGATTTAAACGCGACGTTAAAACTTGCAGCAGAGTTGGAAAGCGCCGGGGTTGATATTCTCGAGCTTGGAATCCCTTTCTCCGATCCCCTTGCCGATGGTGTGGTCAATCAATCGGCTGCACAACGCGCACTTGAAGCGGGTACGACACTGCCAAAAATACTCGAAGCGATTCGCATTTTTCGGAAGACCTCTGAACTTCCCATTGTCTTTTTCACGTATTTGAATCCCATTTACACCTACGGATACGAACGCTTTCACAAGGATGCGGCAGCGGCTGGAGCGGATGGCGTTCTTGTATTGGACATGCCTCCCGATGAAGAAGCGCGGAATCAGGAGCTGCATGCCAAATCCTCGCTACGCATGATTCGCCTTATTGCTCCCGCGACACCGCCGGATCGCATGGAGTCGATCTGCAAAAGCGCCGAAGGGTTTATATACTGCGTATCGCGTGAAGGTGTGACCGGAGAGCAGACGGAAATTGCCGATTCGCTGGGCGCTCAGATTACAGCAGTGCGTCACCATACAAAGCTTCCTCTCGTGGTAGGATTCGGGATTTCCACTCCCGAACAGGCTCATACCGTAGCCACGCATGCGGATGGTGTTGTGGTCGGTAGTGCCATCGTGCGGCGTATTGGTGAGCATGGAAAAGATGCGGGCCTCGTGGGGCGTATCGGAGACTTTGTGCGCCCACTGGTAGCCGCTGTGAAGTCGGTATCCTAGAGAAGTTTCCCAACTCAGCCTGTTTTACACAGGAATTGCTGCCGAATCCGCCGAAATTCCACTGGCAAAAACGTCCAGAATGCAGCAAGTTATCCTTTCCATATGATCGCATTTACCAAAATGAACGGAGCCGGAAACGACTTCGTAATGCTCGATAACCGTAGCTCCAGCCTGCAATTGTCTGATAAGAAAATTGCCGAGCTTTGCGACCGGCATCGTGGTGTGGGTGCGGATGGCGTTCTTATGGTAGAGCCCGCACAAAGCGGCGCAGATTTTCGCATGCGCTATTATAATAGTGACGGCGGTGAAGCGGAGATGTGCGGAAATGGCGCGCGCTGTTTTGCCCGGTATGCGAGCCGTCTCATTGGCGGTAAGGATCGTATTTCCTTTGAAACCATGGCAGGCACGATCGCCGCAGACTGTCTCGGAGACAATGTGCGCATCGTCATGAGTGAGCCGCAGAGCTATCAGCCTCCTGCAGCGCTTGAGGTAAACGGACGTCTTTTGGAGGTGCACTCGATCAATACCGGCGTTCCTCATGCGGTGGTTTTTGTGCAGGATATTGAAAATACTGCCGTGCATGAAGACGGAAAAGTGATCCGCTTTCATCCTCATTTTGCGCCGAAGGGTACCAATGTTAATTTTGTAAAAGTCTCCGCTCCGGGGCAAATTGCGATTCGCACCTATGAACGTGGTGTTGAAGGAGAAACACTGGCCTGTGGTACAGGAGTCGTCGCCTCGGTACTGATTTATCATATTACTCATGGCGTTAACAGCCCGGTTTCTGTCGGAGTTCGCGGTGGCGATCAACTGGAAGTTCGCTTCGAGGGTGCTGTGGGAAGTTTTAAGAATGTCACGCTCACCGGGCCTGCGGACTTTGTCTTCGACGGGACGCTGGAAATCCGATAGGAGTTTTCACCTTATGTTTGAAGGAACCTACACAGCCCTCGTCACTCCATTTCGTAATGGGGAGATCGACTGGAAGGCGTATGCAAGCCTGATCGATTCACAAATCGCTGCGGGGATCTCGGGTATTGTACCAGTCGGGACAACCGGAGAGTCGCCCACGCTCAGCCATGAAGAGCACAGTCTGGTGATCAAATCCGCGGTAGAAGCGGCGACAGGCCGATGCAAGGTCATTGCCGGTACGGGATCGAATTCCACCACGGAAGCTATTTCCCTGACGCAGGCTGCTGAAAAAATCGGCGCCGATGCGGCATTGCTTGTTGCTCCTTATTATAACAAACCTTCGCAGGAAGGACTTTACCGCCATTTTAAAGCCATCGCGCATGCGGTGACGATTCCCATTATTCTTTATAGTATTCCCGGCCGCTGTGGCATTGAGATCGGGATCGAAACCATTGCGCGTCTTGCGAACGATTGCCCGAACATCGTGGCGATTAAAGAAGCCGGCGGTAGTGTCGAGCGCGTGAGTGCGATGCGCCAGGTGCTTCCTGCGAAATTTGAAATTCTTTCGGGCGACGATTCGCTAACCTTACCGTTTCTTTCGGTGGGCGCAGTCGGTGTTATCAGCGTGGCTTCGAATCTCATCCCTGCTGAAGTTACGGAAATGGTGCAGAGCTGGCTGGACGGAAATCCGATCAGAGCGACTGCCCTGCATCGTAAATACTACACGCTCTTCAAAGATCTCTTTATCGAGCCAAATCCTGCGCCGATTAAATTCGCGCTGTCGACGGTATCATCGATGAGTCCTGAAGTTCGTCTTCCGCTTTGTGAAATGACGGAGTCGAATCAAAAAAGACTACGTACCGTATTAGCGGGTATCAATCTCGCTTCCTGATTATGGCGCTTAAACTTCTTATCAATGGTTCGAAGGGCCGCATGGGTCATGCCCTTATCGAAGGCGCTGGTCGCGATCCAGAATTGCAGGTCGCTGAAACCAATGACGAGGGCGGTGATTTTGTGACGGCAGTTGCGAAGGTCGATGCCGTCATTGATTTTACATCCGCGCATATCACGGCTGAAGTCGTGCGGCAGACGGTCAAGGCTGGTAAGACACTCGTCATCGGAACAACGGGTCAGGATGATGCCACGCGTAAACTCATTGTGGAATCCTCAAAACAAATCCCCATTGTATTCGCACCGAATTTCAGTGTGGGTGTAAATACCCTTTTCTGGCTGACGCGCAAAACGACGGAGATTCTTGGTTCGGACTTCGATCTCGAAGTCGTGGAAATGCATCATCGCTTAAAGAAAGATGCTCCGAGCGGTACGGCCCGGCGTTTGGCTGAGATTCTCGCTGAGGTTCGCAAGCTTAGTTATGAAGAGGACGTTCGTCATGGACGTGAAGGAATGCCCGGTGCGCGCACGGATTCCGAGATCGGAATGCATGCCATTCGCGGCGGCGACGTTGTTGGCGACCATACGGTCATTTTTTCCACGCAGGGAGAACGAGTGGAATTAACCCATAAAGCTTCCAGCCGGGATACTTTCGCCATTGGAGCTTTGCGGGCAGCAAAATGGGCGCATAAACAAAAGCCCGGTCTTTACGATATGCAGGATGTTCTAAACCTGCATTGATCGCCTTATGAGAACGGGCATCGCCCTGGGCAGCAACCTTGGAGACCGTCTGAAGAACCTTCAGGCTGCTTCCGACTACCTGAGATCGCTTTCACGCGGACCCTTTCTCATTTCGCATGCCTATGAAACCGAGCCTGTCGATTGCCCTCCCGGCTCCGGGGCATTTCTGAATGCGGCGGCTGAAATCGAGTTTCACGGTGATATTTTTGACCTTCTCAGCGATCTTCAGGAGTATGAACAGCGGAAGGGACGCCCTTCCGAGCGTGAGAAAAATGCCCCGAGGCCCATTGACCTTGATATTCTCTATTGTGACGATATGACTCTCTCATCTCCTGCCTTAAACATCCCCCACCCTGCTATTACGGACCGGGCTTTTGTCCTAGCTCCGCTGGCTGAGATTTGCCCAAAAAAGAGGCTTCCGAATCACTCAAAAACGTTCGAAAAACTTTATAAAGAAATGAATGTTAAGTTTAATGATAATGAAATTTATAAGTTATTATAAATAAACATATAAAATATTTTTTTACGTGAAATAGATATTATTATTATGGAATCACTTCAGCAGAAATTTATAGCCCTTAAAGCCTCAGGGAAAAAGATTGCTTCACTTACGGCCTACGACTATCCCCTCGCCCGTTTTTTAGACGAAGCGGGGGTCGATCTTATCCTTGTAGGGGATTCTCTTGGAATGGTGTGTTTGGGACAACCTGACACTACCCATGTAACCCTTGAAGATATGATTCACCATACCCAGGCGGCCGCCCGTGGGGTAAAACAGGCCCTGCTGGTAGCAGACCTTCCGGCCGGGAGTTATGACACGACCACACAAGCCCTCCTGTCGGCTTCCAAGCTGATCGAAGCCGGGGCAAAAGCCGTAAAACTTGAAGGCGGAAAGTTGTTTGAAGATCAAATCCGAACCGTGGTCGAAGCAGGTATACCCGTTTTAAGCCATATTGGGATGCTCCCCCAGTCCATTCACGAAGAAGGCGCCTATCGTATTAAAGGGAAAAGCCCCGAGGAAATAGAGCAACTCGTGGAGGATGCCCTCGCCGTCGAAAAAGCCGGAGCATTTGGGGTCGTAATCGAAATTGTAACTCCTGAGGCCGCTCGTAAAATTACGGCCAGTCTGGCCATTCCTACTATCGGAATCGGCAGTGGTGCGAATTGCGACGGTCAAATCCTCGTGACCCATGATTTATTGGGATTATTCCCCTGGTTTAAACCTAAGTTTGTAACCCCCAAGTTGGATCTCGCCTCCGATATCCGAAAGGCGATCGCGAGTTATTGTGCGGAAGTCCATGAGGGAAGCTTGCTTCCAGACAGGAAAAATTGATACGAACGAAGCCCGTGAAAATCCTTTTGACGCTAGCAATGCTGCTTTCCCTTTCCGTAGGCTATGCAGAACTCCCTCCCTCGGTTTATGAAGCCAAGCAGACCGCTGCGACGGAGCAACTGAAAATCCAGGTATTGCGCGTGACCATCGAACCCGGAGAAAATGCGGATACCCAGAAAGTGGATGTTCTGGCCAAGGTGGATGAAGTCACCCGTTCCACCTCCGGAATCAAAGTGAATGATATGATAAGTATTCTCTATACGGTAACGCATCATCCTGCCAAATGGGTCGGGCCCGGAGAGGTTCCTCTGCTTCAGGAAGGGCAAAGCTCCATGGCTTATCTGAATTCGATTCCAGACTCAAAAAACTTTGCCCCTGGTGCCGGAAGAATGAGCTTCAGTAAATTTTAAAGGCTCCGCCGTCTCTTTGCCAACACCCCTCCAGTCCCTTCGCGAACGTTCCCAAAGCGCACGGCGTGCTGTATTTGTCAGTATCGCTGCGAATGCGGTATTCGCTGGCGTTAAAATTGTCGCGGCTATTCTCGGACGTTCACATGCATTGCTTGCCGATGGTATTGAATCCCTCCTGGATATTTTAAGCTCGGGCCTTGTCTGGGGTGCGCTAAAATATGGTGCCAAACCACCGGATGAACTTCACCCTTATGGCCATGGAAAAATTGAGCCTCTTGCAGGTATCGCTGCGTCGCTCCTGTTTTTATTCGCGGGTCTTTCGCTGGGTTATCACAGTTTTCTTTCGATTCTTTTTGCGCGCACGGAGGGCATGGTTCTCGCCCCCCCTTCTCCTCTCACTCTTCTTGTGCTTGTTGTCGTTATCGCGGGAAAAGAAACACTCTTTCGTTTTATTTTACATCATGGCCGCAAGAGCGGTAGCACTGCCATGCAAGCGGATGCATGGCATCACCGCTCCGATGCGTTGACTTCTCTTGCTGCGCTAATCGGAATCGGCATTACCTTATTCGGGGGTCCGAGATTCTCTACGGCAGATAGCTGGGCAGCGCTATTCTCCTGCGTCATTATTTTATTCAACGGTGTATTAATGCTGCGGAAATCAATCGGTGAGACAATGGATGAACGGGTCTCTGAGCAAGTAGTCAATGAGGTTTATCGTATTTCACGTTCAGTGCCGGGCGTTCTGGATGCCGAAAAATGCAGAGTGCGAAAAAGCGGACTGAGCCTCATTGCGGATCTCCATATCAAAGTGAACGGAGAAAAGACCGTAAGCGAAGGACATGAAATTTCACACAAGGTAAAAGACCGTCTTTTGGAATGCGATTTGGCATTCACAGATATCACGGTTCATATCGAGCCGGCAAAGCCGGAGCTACAGAGCTAAATCAAAAAGAAGGGATTATTCTTCTACCGTGAAGACGCCCATTTTACGGAACTTCTCATAGCGCTCGGTGAGAAGTTTATCGATTGGTGTTTTGGAAAGTGCCTGCAGAGCAGAAATGATAGTCTTTTTAAGATTCTTTGCAGCTTCTTCAGGGTCGTGATGTGCTCCACCCATCGGTTCAGGAATGACATCGTCGATAATTTTAAACTCTTTTAAGTCCGTCGCATTTAACTTTAAGGCTTCTGAGGCCTCAGGTGCATGTTTGCGATGTTTCCAGAGAATGGCTGCGCATCCTTCGGGGCTGATCACGGAGTAGTAAGAATTTTCGAACATGTAGACACGATCTGCCACGCCGATACCCAACGCGCCCCCTGATCCACCTTCTCCAATAACTACGGCAACAATCGGTGTGCGTAACAACATCATTTCGCGCAGATTTACAGCGATGGATTCAGCAATATGGCGTTCTTCCGCTCCTACTCCGGGGTAAGCTCCGGGAGTGTCGATCAAACTGACAACGGGAATGCCGAATTTTTCCGCAAGACGCATCATCCGCAGGGCTTTGCGGTAACCTTCAGGATTTGCGCTGCCGAAATTGCGCAGGACATTTTCCTTAACGTCGCGGCCTTTTTGGTTACCGATCACCACGCATGGCATGCCATCGATTTTTGCAAGGCCGCAGGGAATAGCCTTGTCGTCGCCAAATAAGCGATCTCCATGCAGCTCGATGAAATCCGTGAAGCAGAGATCAATATAATCCAACGCGAAGGGACGGGCAGTATGGCGGGCAATTTGCACTTTTTGCCAGGAACTGATGTTAGCGTAGACCTCCTGGCGGGTGGCCTCAATCTTTTCCTGTAAGCGTTTGACTTCCGAATCAATGTCTAGGTCCTGACCTGCGGCATGTTTTCTCAATTCCTCGAGCTTTCGTTCGAGATCAAGGATCGGCTTTTCAAATTCAAGTGGCTGGACTTTCATCGGCTTAGTCGATGCTTACGGGAGTGCCTTTATTTACAAGTACGAAAACCTCATCCATATCGGGACGATCCAGGACGATGCCCGCGGGGTAAACGACTTCCGTTCCCTCTTGAGGTGTGGGTGCGCTTTTAATGATAATGCCGGAGTTCGACAGCATCACCCAGCGATCACTGCCCGAATACTCCTTCGCTCCGAAAGCGACGCGCTTGTCAGCTTGCAAGGAAGCTTTCTCCTTTACCTGTGCGGTGACATTGTTGCCCGTGGAGCCGGATCCTTTGAAAGAAACGATCGGATACTCTTTTAGAAGTTTGCCATTATCAAACAACGTCAGAGTCTTGGCCTTCCGGTTAACTTTAATGCTGGGCTGAACCTTTGGGATGAGAAGCACCTGACCGATCTGAAGATTGATCGAAGACATGTTATTTGCCCGATAGATCAGATCGACGCTTGTTTTGGTTTTGCTGGCAATCTTGACCATGGCATCACCCTTGATCACCGTATACTCCTGTTTATCAGGAGAACGAAAATCCGAAAACAACATTTGGATATTGAGATCACCAATCGCCTTTTTCGCATCGGGTAGTTTCGAGGAATTCGGAAATTTTTCGATAAACGCAAGATAGGCATCCCGGGCTTCCTGAGTTTTACCGTCATCCTGCAGAGGTTTTATTTTGTCAAACTCCGCAATACTGTAGTCCGGTGTAGGAGTAGGAACCGCCGCCGCAGCGATCGCTTTCGCTTTCTGCACCTTTTTCCTGGGAAGGACGAAATTTGAGTAATAAAAAAGTCCGGAACCGCCAACGATGACGGCAACCAGCAATGCGATAATGAAAATACGAATAGGTCCCATAAAAAGATGAAAACAGATTACTGTAATAAGGAACGGATGATAAAGGAGGAAAATTTACCGGCCATTATATGCTGAGTTATTGAATCAAGCCCCGGCGCTTCCATTCGTCGACGTTTTCCCCTGCGGAACGCTGGATGAGGTCAAAGGTAAACTTAAGCAAACAAACCTCCCAGGCTTCGTCTACGCCTTCGATCAGGGCGGACATGGGGTCGTTATTGGATTCGAGCTCCCTCGTCAGCTTATCGATGACGGCCTGCTTGGGTTCATGCACAAGATGCTCGGAAATGTCTCTTTTCTTAAACTGAAAGCCGTAACGCAGTATCTTTATGGCCGCACCGTGCTTTTCCAGGGCCTCGGCATAGTGCTGGGCGTCCTCCCCGAACCCATCAAGCATAAGTTTCTGGAAGTGATGGGGTGAAACCAGCCGGGGGCGTTCCGCCTCGATGCGGCCGTCTCTTACACAGACACGATCCGCATAATCCAAAAGCTCTGTAACCAGTAAAAACCGGAAACTGGTGCTTCCAAAGGTCTCGATACGTTTTTGAGGCTCACGGATGACCCGTGTATTCTCAATCGCATACTGAAAGTTGTCTTCACTCCACATAGAAAAGGTAAGCCGATCACCCTATTCCCTTCTGATCCTCCCGCAATGTTTTTCTGACGGATTTGACATCCGGGCAAAAATGGGGTTTCTCACTAATATTAATGGAAGCATCGTCCTCAGCCCGTCCTCCTCGTTCCAAGGTCAACCTTCGAACGCCAGAGGTCATGGCGCATGTCCAGGCCGAGGTTGAGCAACACTATCGTAGCGAACTCGTCGAACGGATTCGCGGAAATCAGGGGGTCTATAATTCTGCTAAAACCACGATCCGCCTCGCGCGTGAGTTTGGATTTTGCTATGGAGTCGAGCGGGCTATCGATCTCGCTTATGCGGCACGCAAAGTCTTCCCCGACCGGCATGTTTATCTGCTGGGTGAGATTATTCATAATCCTGATGTAAACAAACAGCTCGCTGCGATGGGTATCGAAAGCATTGTCAGTAAACCGGATTCTGTCGCATTAGATTCTCTGACCGATGAAGATGTCGTGATCGTACCCGCATTTGGAGCGGAGGTAAAAACCATCGCTGAAATTCGCCAGCGCGGTTGCCAAATTGTCGATACGACTTGCGGGGATGTCATGAGTGTTTGGCGAAGAGTTCGACAAAATGCGAAAGACGGGATCACTTCCATTATTCACGGGAAAGCACAGCATGAAGAGACCCGTGCTACAGCCTCTCACGCGCTTGGAGATAAAGGCGCAGGTCACTATCTCATCGTTCTAAATTTGCAGGAGACGGGTATTGTTTGCGATTACATCCGCCATGGCGGAGACAAGGCGAAGTTTCTGGCACAATTCGAAGGTGCTTATTCCGGGGGATTTGATCCCGACCTACATCTTAGAAAGGTCGGCGTTGCCAATCAAACCACGATGCTTCGCGCAGAAACAGGCGAAGTACAGCACCATGTGCAAAATGCGATCTCCGAACGTGATGGCAATGTGGAGAATTTTCGCTTTTTCGATACCATCTGCGGGGCTACACAGGATCGTCAGGATGCGCTTTTTCATCTGCTCCAGGAGCCGCTTGATTTGATGATCGTTGTAGGAGGTTACAATAGCTCGAATACCACGCATCTCGTGGAAATCAGCGAGCAGAAGTTACCCACCTATTTTATCCAAAATGCGGAACGTCTTATCGACTCGAATACGATTCAGCACTACGACATTCATCAAAAAACGGAAATCACCGAAGACAAGCAATGGCTTCACAATAAGGAAAATCTTATCGTGGGAATTACCGCAGGTGCTTCGTGTCCGAATAACTTGATTGAGGAAACGATTCTTCGCCTGCTTGATTTAAGAGGCGATAGCGTTTCCTGAAAGTTCGCTTGAATTAATAAGCATCTCTTTATTACCCTCCCCCCATCGTATGAACATCCTGATCCTCGCCGCTGGCTATGCCACACGCCTTTATCCGCTGACGCTCAATAAGGCGAAGCCACTGCTCGAAGTCGCTGGCAAACCGATGATTGAATGGGTGCTCGATAATCTCGCGCTGATCCCCGATCTCGAAAAAGTTTATATCGTTACGAATAACAAATTCGCGAAAGACTTTGAAGGTTGGTCGGCAGACTACGTAAAACGCCAGCCGAAGCTTTCTTTTAAGACCGTAAATGATGGGTCGACGAACGATCAGGATAAACTGGGCGCAATCGGCGACATGCGCTTCGTTTTGAATAACGAAAATCTTTTCTCCAGCGACCTTCTTGTAGTTGCGGGTGATAATCTTTTTAACCAGCCGGTGACCGAATTTGCTGCACACGCTAAAAATCACCCTGCGACGCTTGCGCTTTACGATGTGGGTGATCTAGAGGCGATTAAGAAGTATAACAATGTGACGACAGATGCTTCCGGGCGTATTACGCACTTCGAGGAAAAGCCTGCGAATCCGACAAACACTCTCACCGGCATTGCCCTTTATTATTACCGTAAGGATGTTCTTCCTTTGATCGAGACGTATGTGAAAGAAGGAAATAATCCTGACCAGCCCGGACGTCTCATTCAGTGGCTCTATCCTCAGATCGAAGTCAATACCTGGAAAGTTCCTGGTGTGTGGTTCGATATCGGAAGCAAGGAAACGCTCGAAGAAGCGAACGTAATTTTCAAGAAGTTCGTCTAAAGACGAGCCGGTTTAATTCTCTTCGGGAACGAGTAGTTCAAATTTTGGAATGCGCGTAAAAACCGCTTCTCCATTATCGGTGCTGCCAAGGAATGCCCCTTCGGCGACGGAATCGCTGCCGATGATGTGGTAGCTGTTATACGAGAAACTGCTTCCGGGTTCGATACGCGGAAACTCTCCGACAACGCCATCACCCTCCACAGCTATCGTCTCTCCATTTGCATCACGCACCACCCACTTCCGTCCCTTGATGGTGACAGCTTCCGTACCGTCATTGTGTATCGTGATGAAATACACCATGGGATACGGGCGATCAGGCGGAGCCGCGAGCTGCGGTGTGTAGACGACTTCATCAATCGTGACACGCAAATCAGTCAACTCACGGACGGTTGGCATGCACTTAAACCTTTTTCGTCGACTGGATGGAAACTTCACGTAATTGGCGGGCATCCACCGACGACGGTGATCCCATTAGTAAATCCTGACCCTTGCTGTTTTTCGGGAATGCGATGACATCACGAATGTTGTCCGTTCCACACACTTGCATAGCAAGACGATCCACTCCGAGCGCAATGCCGCCATGAGGAGGTGCGCCAAAGGAAAATGCTTTCAGTAGATGGGAGAAGAGTAATTGCTGCTTATCAGGTGTGATACCCAGCACTTCAAAGATACGCGCCTGCAAATCCTGCTCATGAATACGGATACTACCACCGCCGATTTCAACGCCATTGATGACGACATCGTAAGCTTCCGCACGGACTTTGCCGTATTCGCCTGCTTCGAGAAGTGCCATGTCTTCCGTTTTAGGACGTGTGAAAGGATGATGCACTGCGTTCCACTTATTTTCCTCTGCGGAAAATGCAAGAAGAGGAAAGTCGATAACCCATAAAATTTCGAAACCTTCCTTATCTTTGGTGAGGCTTTGGATTTCGGCAACGCGCAAACGGATACGTCCAAGCACTTCACAAACGGTCTGCCACTGATCCGCACCGAATAAAATCAAATCCCCTTCTTCGATTTTCATCCGTTCGGAAATCGCGGCTTTTTCCGCGTCTGAAAAGAACTTCACGATTGGCGACTTCCATTCGCCGTTTTCGATTTTGATGAATGCGAGTCCCTTTGCACCATACTGCTTCGCGAGTTCGGTAAGCTCTTCGATCTGGCCGGTAGTAATGCAGGCGAATCCTTTTGCATTAATCGCCTTCACGCATCCACCGTTATCAAGCGCACCACGGAATACCTTAAACTGGCTTTCGCGGAAAACATCACTCAGATCGCGCAACTCTACGCCGAAGCGCAGGTCGGGCTTATCACTGCCGTAGTTGTCCATTGCATCCTGATAGGTCAGGCGCTTGAAGGGCGTCGGAAGATCGACCCCGCAGGTCGCTTTGAAAATCTCTTTCAGTAATCCTTCAATGAGGCTGAAGATATCTTCAGGTGTGATGAAAGAGGATTCGAGATCTATCTGTGTTAGTTCCGTGATGCGATCCGCACGTGGGTCTTCGTCACGAAAACACTTGGCGATTTGGAAATATTTCTCAATGCCCGCAACCATGAGTAATTGCTTGTACTGTTGCGGAGATTGCGAAAGTGCATAAAAATTTCCCGGGAAAATACGACTTGGCACGAGGAACTCACGAGCGCCTTCAGGGGTGCTCTTCGTAAGCAGCGGGGTTTCGATTTCCAGATAACCATGTTTATCAAGATAGGCACGCGTGGTCTGTCCAATGCGATGGCGCAGCGTGAGGTTGCGAACCATTTCCGTGCGGCGCAAATCAAGATAGCGATACTCAAGACGCAGATCTTCGTTTTGAATGCGTTGATCAAGTGGGAACGGCACGGGCTCAGCTTTGTTTAAAACATTAAGCTGAGTGGCAACTAGTTCGATATCTCCGGTAGGTAGTTTGGAGTTTTCAGTTCCTGTGAGACGTTTTTCGATACGACCGGTGACCTGAATCACATCCTCGGTTCTCAGCGCATGCGCGGCTTGTGCGACATCGGCATTTTCTTCGGGACGAAAAACAATCTGCGTCAGTCCGTTGCGATCGCGCAGATCGAGAAAGATCACGCCGCCGTGATCACGGCGCGTGGCAATCCAACCGGAAAGCGTTGCCTGCGTTCCTGCGTCCGTAGCGCGCAGGTCTCCACATGTATGAGTTCGATATTTCATGAAATTTTTGTCCAGTCCTCTATTTTCTGCATGAGCGTTTCGGCGGAAACGGCTTCTTCCGTCCGATCCGTAAGACGCTTGATCTTTAACGCTGGCCATTCATTTCCGACGACCACCGCGATTTTCGCCCCGGCATTCTCAGCAGCTTGAAATTGCTTTCCTACCTTCATCGCTGCAAGCGGAAAATCCACCCGCAGCTGGCTATCCCGTAATTGTTGAACGATGCCAAGGGCTTCCTTGCGACGCGCTTCGTCGGCAATCACGACATATGCCTCGCAGGCCGTAGCGGCAGTCAGTGCCTGCTTCATTAGTTCAGCCGCAGCGGGAGTTTCATCAATGAGATTGCCCAATACGACATCACCCATGCCAAAACCAATTGCAGGAAGATCGACGGCCCCATCGCTTAAATCGGAAAGCAGACGATCATAGCGGCCACCGCCAGCAATCGCGCGAAGCTTTTTCCTGCGGTCGAAAACTTCGAAAACCATGCCGGTATAATAAGCCAGCCCACGCACAATAGT
>JBDTJR010000015.1:0-14136 GCA_039935735.1 Chthoniobacterales bacterium
CGTCGCGGGCTTTCTGATTGCTGGAGTTTGATTTCGTCTGCTTTTGCGACGCTTGTTTCTGCTTATCCTTCGGAGATTTATCACCCATGGTTTCTTTCTTATAGGGAGAGTGCCCCCATCCGCATAGGAGATTCGCTTATTACCCGTATTCCTACGATGAAACCACTCAATAAGGCCTTGTCTTAACGCTCTGACGATAATCCACCTACCATTGACTTTCTTCTTCCTTCGTTAAGATTCGTGAGTCAATTAATGCGATATGAGAAACGCCTTCTTTTAAAGTTAACCCGAGCTTTAATAAATAAGGGGCTCCCTTCGAGCATCTAAGCGTCCCTTCCGCTGTGGAATTACTCGTCCATCTCCAGGAGCAGAACCATGCTTTTTCAAGATGCCTGTCATCGATATCTCCATTTTTCTCGAAAACCTGATCCTCGACCTTTTCCAAAGCATCCATACCTGACATTTCTATCTTCTCCTCCTTAATATTGAGAACACCAATCTCACCACCCCCTCGACCGATGCGTATAAGCAACAGGACATTTTTCGAATCCGGGGCCCAGATAGCATCGGTTCCATGCGCAGAGTTATCGTAATTCACCACGCCGACACAGGTCATCTTTTTACCTTCCATTAAAATCAAAGCGCAGGGTTTGATCTGCCAGGACTTTGGAGGAATCTGCGAAGATTCACCGATAAAAGTATCAAAGACCCGGGCATAAAGCGCGAATTTTTTATCCGGTGAGACCCATGTCTTATCCGGTGTTTCATCAGCCGCGTTAGCCCGCAAAGGCTGTTGCGTAATGCATTGAAGGACTAAAAACGAAAACAACCGGAGCAATCTTTTGTTCATGGAAATGAACTGGATTTTAACCGGTTTCCCGGGAGATTAATATCCTCCTTTTCCTTTTTCTTTTCTTCCACCTGAAGCTCCTTGCTTGCCGCAAAAGCCCAAATGTAATAGCACAGCACCTACGTATGATTGCCACTGCGGAAAACGCGACACTCGCCGTTGATTCTGTCTCACTGATTCCCGTGTGGCTGGAGATTTCCGCCATGTGCGTTTCCGGCCTCTTTGGCGGCGTCATTGCGGGAAAACGCGGAGCACCCATCCTCGCGATCCTTATTGGTGGCTTGATAGTCGGACTCGGGGGCGGCATCATTCGCGACCTTTTGCTCAATGTCATACCCGTCGCCATCAGTACGTGGTATCTACTACCTGCTGTCGGGGGCGCTGCCCTGATTGGTGGCGCATTCAATCGCTTTTTTGATCACTCGCGGAGAGAAATTCTCACACTCCAAGCCGTTTCACTAGGCCTACTTGTCGTTATTGGCTCCGAAAAAGCACTCCATGCAAACGTCCCCTTCTTCTCGATCATCGCTCTTGGCATGATTGCCGCCATAGCGGGCGGGGCAATACTCGATGCCCTTTTTGGCGTGCGAACCGCTTTGTTAAGCCAGGGCCAGTGGCACATCCTGGCGCTGGCCGCAGGCGCGGTCGGCTTTGTCGTAATGTTCCGCTTTACCACGCCGCTTATCGCCGAGATCGGCACCGTAGTAGCAGTCGTCGCACTGCGCCTCTTCAGCGCACATCACGGTTGGAAGTGTCCGGAATTTCCGAACTCGCAAAAATCTGATTCCTGACTACCATTAAAAATATCCTCCCACATATACCACCCTCACTTTCATAAAAATGAAGCGCATCGCTTTTCTCCTGATTGCCATCTTTCTCCTTATCTCCGGATCTGCACTTGTTTACTATTATGTGCACTGGAGTGATCAATCCATAAGTCGCGATATCTTGACGGCGATCCCTCCCATAACGGCCGCCATGCTGTTTTTAACGCTGGCCATGGCCTCTTTTGCACTTTGGCTTGGTGCGCTTATCCATCTTTTGAAAAATAACTCCATCCTGGGCACTGATCGCATTCTCTGGCTACTTGTCATTATTTTTCTGTATACACTGGGTGCCGTCCTCTACTTCCTCATCGCTCCGCGTCCATCGCTTCGGAGACCGATAAGATTGTAGTAATTGCCATGTGAGAGATTACCATATCGCCAAATCCCGCAGTGTACCGCGATCCCGCCAAACGGGGAGCCGATAAATTTTGCCACGAACGCTACTTCACAAATTTCAGGATACCCCACTCTTCCTGACGCTGAAAACTCATGCGATGGCCACGATAGCTTTGGATCGGGGACGTTGAGGAATACACTGCCCTCGGATTTCCCTGATCGAAATCGTAGCGACAGCAGGAAAAACGCCACGAATCCCCGGGAATAATAGCGTCCATTTTCAGTAATGCGACGGGCACCTTCATCAGCACGCGCCACTGTTTATGCATATTGTCAATTTTCGTAAAACTGGTGAATGCCTTTTCTCCATCGATAAAGTGCATTTCAATATGCCTTCCGGTCTCCAGGTAGTCCCGCCAACTACCCCACGTGAGTTGCAACACCTGATTCTCCGGCGTGACATGTAACTCATAATAAGGCCCCGGGTTTATGTCCTCATGCCGTACAAGAACTTCAAAAGCATCTCCCATCACCGTTGAAACTTCATTTCCTGCAGCGATGGCCGGGTCTGGAATTTCATTCATCCGCGTGGTCGGATTAAAAATATACCGATCTTCCATTACGCAGTAAAACCACACCGCATCCCGAGTCCAGCCAATACGAACCGTCGCCGCTTCAAATTTCTCATCCGGCTTCTCAAGCCATGCCTGGCGGTATGGGATAGCCACCGCATCGCTGAAAGCCTTTTCCACTGCGCTCCAATCCGCAGGGTCAAACTTCGGAAGCGGCTTGCAGTTAAATACCGGGGTGACCGGCGGTGGCGGCGGAACAAAAGCCGGAGTAGCCGTCGGTGAAGCTACAGGCGCAGGAGCATCCGCCGCAAAAACGGATACTAGTGGCAGCATCGCAATGAAAATCAAAAGAAACCGCGCGCGAACTCGCTTTGATAGATGCATTTCTCACTCGTTGATAAATGCCACCTCCCCTCTATACAAGAACGAAAAAGAGGGCTTATTAATAAGAGCCGTTTTAGAATTACCGAAATCTATTTTCATCCCCAGGATCAATCTCATCTTCAACGTCATCCCGTGAGCGCCACATGACCACTTGAAACTTACCTCACAAAAGCTTAAAAACAAACCCACCCATCCACACACTATGACAACAAATACCGACACCAAATCTCCCCTCCGTCATGTCACCACAGCCGTGCGTCTCTTCGTAGGGCTCGCCTTCTTCGTATTCGGTCTCAATTTCTTCCTGCATTTCATCCCCCAGCCGCCTGACAAGCCTATGCCAGAGTTTGTTATAGCGATGGTGAAAAGCGGCTATATGATGCCTCTGGTGGGCGGCACACAACTTCTCGTCGGCATACTACTCCTCATAAACCGTTTCGTTCCCCTTGCCCTCGCACTGCTTGCCCCTGTCGTGGTCAATATCCTTGCCCTCCACATTTTCCTCGACCCCTCTGGCATCCCCGTCGCCATCGTCGTCGTATTACTGGAACTCTACCTCGCATGGTCCTACCGCAGCGCCTTCGCCCCCATGCTCGCTCCGAAAGTTACGCCGGGGTAATTTTATAATACTACATACCGCGCACGGTCACTTCATCGACTCCATAGCCCTCGACCTTAAAGACCTTCTCAAATAACTTCCGCTCCGCTTTTCCCGAATCTGGCACAAACCAAATCTCAAATCGCGCTGCATAAGGATTTTTCTCCACGCCTTCGTAAATCTCAATAAATATCGCATTAAATAAAAACTGTTGTGTTGGGTCACTCGACCAACCGATCCTTTCATTCGAAGATTCCTTCAATGCCCGTTTCGACAAGCGCGCGCCTTTCGTCACTTCATAAGCCTGGAGATAAACCAACCCAGGTTCACCCGGATTCACCCACCCTTCTACACTGTAACTTCCCGGGTAATGACGTGCGTGCCGAATGCGATACCTCAGGACCATATCCGGAGCACCCACCTTGATACTACCTGTAGGCACCAGCCTTTGGATCGTCTCCCATGTCGGCGACGCCGCAAGTGGTTTAAATTCCTCCTCGAGAAATCGAAGCACAGCCTTTGTCACGCGCCGTTCCGAAGCGCCTGAAATTTCATTTATCACTATATCGGCACCATCCAACCGCAATACACAATTACTACTACTCTTGTTTGCCACACTCACCGTTATCGGCTTTCCCTCGACGATTACGCTCGTATCAAGTCTTGCCAATCTTTCGTCCACCCACTTCTGGGAGGAAAACTCGAGCTTAAGTTTTAATTGAAAATTCGTTTTCATGGGCTTCTTCTCTGCATCCATTTCATGTCGCCCGTAATTTTCGGCAAACGGAATCTGCCAGGACTCTCCGATCATGCAGCGACGCTCCGCAAACAAGCCATCTCGTTGAAATACACACCATGCAGCACTCGTCGCCAGATAACGCTGTAGGATATCCGGCGACGAGTGTTGTAGTTCCACCAGCGAAGGAATATTCGCCGCCACTGTCGTATCCTCACTGCCCGGGGTATTCATGGCATCCAGAAGCGCCATGCTAAAAGCATCCCGTCTTTCACTCCGTACATCCTCTATCCCCTGAAGGGGCTCGGTGACTTCGATATTTGTGGGAATCGTAAGACTATCCGCAAAGTGCTGTGTCTTATAAATCAAACGGGCTTCCAATTTATCATGAATAAATTTTACCGACATTGCCACCGCATAGGGAACAGCGAGCACCAATGCGAGTTGTAGCAACGCCGACCACCAGCGTTTTTTAAAAACGCGATAAATCGCCGCCGCTAAAATCCCAGCTAATGTTATGACAATTACATTAAGATAAAGATAGGAGTGGTCATTGCGATCATCACAGAAATGATTCTCACTGAAAAAGACAACCGAAAGTATACTTCCGATCACCACCGCGCTGATCGCCGAAGGCAACCACCACACGTGAAAGTATTTTGAAACTCCGGTTTGCAGCCACTGTTTCATCGAAATTTATTATTGAAAGATATGTTCTAACTGTCACGCAGTATCCCTGCACAATGTCACAGCAAAGATAAATCCGTGAAGCGTTATTCAAATGCTCAACTTTTATCGTATTGTTTCAGTATAAGTTCAAAACCTTCTTCGCTCACCATATAGCTGAAAATATATTTCATTCGGGTGACATCCTCCCGTGTAAACCAGTTCGGCATGTCTTCGAGCGCGGCTTCCGTTTGTGAGATATGCTCAAAAAATGCCACTGAAATACAGGTTGTAAGATCGTCTTCCAAATTTTCTTCCTGAGGTTGATCGATACACCACCACGCATAATCGTAAATACGTTGGATCAAATCAGTGTTTTTTGGTGCTTCGTATGCTTCATGAAATACATCGCGTAACTGAAACCATAACAAGTACGGCGTATCACACTTGCATTCGTTAAAAAGCCGAACAAACTCTTGGAATCGTTTATATGCCTCTGCACGCCATAGATCCTTAGGTTGCAGAACTTGATCGTCGAGAATCCTTGCTGACCAGCACTTCGGGCACCACAACCTCACGTCGTAAATATTCGCCTCCCGCCTCGGCATGCATTGCCAGCCTTGATTTTTTATATACTCTGCTGCAGCGGCAAACCACTCTGCTCCATCCAAATGGAAGCAGCCTTCGATATCCAGGCTCGTATCGCATACACAACAAGGCGGCAGATAGAGATAAAACTTCGCACATACCTGATAGGGATCAGAAGTATCCACATCCGTTAAACCATTCTCAAACATAAGCTCGAGTGTCTCTCTTCTGAATATTAATGCCATACCCGCATTTCCTTCCTAAAAAAGAACCGTCATGTGGAACGCCGAAACCAAACAGACTATTAGGATTAACCAAGTGCTCATGGGGAAGCCATGCATTCCTTGCCTATAGTCGCTCAGGAAAATTTTGGGAAATAAAATCTACCGGCAAACAAGCTTGAGTTTACCGCTCATGTCAGCTACCACGCATCTATGGCAAAGCATACGCTAAACTCCGCCCCCGAAACAGTCCACTGGGGTCACTTTGATGCGGCCATCCCACCGCGTATTACCATCGACTCCGGTGACGAGATTGTGATCGATACCGTATCCGGCGGGAGAGATGACATCGGTGAAGATATCTCTATTGCATCTCCCGATCATCAAAAGATCATTGAAACAATGGCACCGCTTGAGGGCCCTCATATCCTCACAGGCCCTGTGGCAGTTCGCGGAGCGGAACCCGGCGACACGCTGGAAGTGCGCGTCAAGAAGATCGAACTCACCGTAGACTGGGGCTATAATCTGATTCGTATAAATCGCGGCATGCTACCCAAAGAGTTTCTCGAGAATCGCCAGCGCTTACTTCCGATTGATCGCAAAGCAATGACTGTTCGTTTACCCTGGGGGATAGACGTTCCTCTCAGTCCATTTTTTGGAATTCTAGGCGTGGCTCCCGCTCGCGAACTCGGGCGTGTGTCCTCCATCCCTCCGGATGTATTCGGCGGTAATCTTGATAATAAAGAATTGATTCCCGGCAGCTCCCTATTTCTACCGGTGTATGTACCTGGTGCAAATTTTTCCACCGGCGACGGCCATGCCGTGCAGGGCGATGGAGAAATGGACGTCACGGCTTTGGAGACCTGCATGAAAGGAACCTTTGATCTCATAGTTCACAAAAACAAACCGCTCAATTTCCCGCGTGCCATCACACCTACGCACTACATCGCGATGGGTTGTGATCCCGACTTCAATATCGCATCGGAAAAAGCATCTCACAATATGCTGAACTGGCTGGAGGAACTCACGGGATGGAAGCGTGAAGAAGCCTATGTCTTTTGTAGCTTTGCCTGCGATCTGCATATCACCCAGGGCGTGAACCGAAGCAAGGGAGTGCATGCAATGGTACGTCGCGATCTTTTGCCCGTGAAATAAAGGTAAATCCATGGCGCCCCCCAAAACTCCGGAACAAGTTTTCGAATACGTTTTCGAGCAGAAAGTGCGGGCTTCAAAAGTAAATCGCTATTATACCGTAAGCGATAAACTGCACGCTCTCGCCAGTCAACAGCCGGGTTTTATTCATCAGGAACGCCATCTTGTGGCAGAAGAAGGAGACATCTGCCGTTTTCAAACGATCGTGAAGTTTGATACCGCCGAACATTGTATCACCTGGCTGGATAATCCCGAACGGCGGCACCTTATAAATATTGAGGAAGAACAATCCGGCTTTGCCTTCCGCGGACATGCCAATTGGGATGGCTATTCCCGTTGGTTGTCGCGGAGCATCACCACGGAGCCCCCTAAGTGGAAAATCAGCCTCCTCGTTGTTCTCACACTTTATCCCACCGCGATGCTGCTCACTCCACTCCTGCATTTCATGTTCAAAGGATTTGGTATGCCATCCCTGATGCTGATCAGCAATTTCCTCTGCGTCGCTGCTACCTCATGGGTACTCGTACCATTCGTAAGCAATTTCTATCAACGCTGGCTGGAAGGAGAATCAAGCTCTGCAAGCCGAGCCGTCGCTCTCGCCTCACTTATTGCCTTACTGGTGATAATGCTTCTCGTTTTCCAGTGGCTTCCGGCGACTTTCTGGGGGTAAAACCACGTTCTCTGTCTTGCCAGAAGCGCGCTCGCTCGCTACATTCTGCCTTAACTTCTACCCCTTATGAATACCTTTAAACGTAGCTGGCTGCTTTTCCGCTCCTCCCTGCAAGTGATGAATCAAAACAGGAAGTTGCTTCTCTTTCCGCTCATCACAACGATTGCCTCGATTATCATCGTTCTCTTTTTTCTGGCTCCTGCAGTTTGGCACTCCGCAGTAGGCGGCAGAGAGTTGGTTTATTTTGACAATACCCCGCAGCACCAGTGGCACCTTACGCCCGTGGGCTATGTCTGCGCGGCGGTTCTCTATATGATTGCGATGTTTGTCGCCACATTCTGCAATGTCGCCTTCTATAGCCAGATCATGAGTGCGCTCTCCGGCGAGGCGGCCTCTGTCGGCGCGGGCTTCGCCTTTGCCAAAACGCGCATCCGCTCGATTATCATCTGGAGTCTTTTTGCCGGCGCGATCGGTATTCTCATCTCGACGCTGGAGCGACGCTTCGGCTGGGTGGGAAGAATCGTACTGCGCATCATCGGCATGGTATGGAGCGTGGCCTCGTCATTCGCCATCCCCGTCATCATTTCCGAGGAAGACTCCAATCCCATTCACATCCTGAAAAACTCTGCGGATACGATCAAAAAGACCTGGGGTGAATTACTCGTGGGCTATGTGGGCATCCGGCTGGGTGGTCTTGTTATCCTGGTCCTTATGGTGCCACTGATTGTCGTCTTTACTTTCTTCACCACCTTTATCCACAGCACGGTTTCACCGCTTATACTTATTTCAGGAATCACGCTTTGGATGCTTGTAATCTTCAGCGTGAGTTACTTAACCAGCATTGCAAATGACATCTTCCGCTGTGCGCTGTATCTCTACGCCTCAAAAGGAATCGTGACACCCGCCTATTCTGCGGAGGTTATGAATTCTGCGTGGAAGACGAAAAAGAAGAAGTAACGGCGCGCCGTTGTCACTTTGACGCATGGTGCTAGGTTAACGTCATGGGCATCTCCCTCATTAGCGAAAACATCGAGCCTCTCGAAGCGAGCTTCGATGCAACGCGCATGGCCATGGGCGAGCCTGGACTTCCCAGAAAATTCCGCTGGCGCAAGGAAGAACACGAAGTTCTGGAAGTCCTCGAACACTGGAAAGAATACGGCGACTGCACCCACGGCAGCGGTGAACGCTATCTGAGGAAGCACGGCTTCCGTGTCCGCACGGTCGATGGCCTCGTGCTTAATATTTATTTCCAGCGCACCTTTGGCCGTGCGAAAAAAAACGCCGCACGCTGGTGGATTCATAGCCTGGAAAACGAAGACTCCCCATCTTCATAAGAAGCGCTAGCCGTTTATCCAAATTTCCCGTGCAGTCTCGATGACAGGCTCTGGTGCAAGATTGCGCAGCAGATGCTCTCCTTCAGGATTCAGGGGCGCTCGCAATGCCTTATTGCGTACGGTGTCCCAATGCCATTTACGTTCATTCGTTTTCCCAAATACGGTAACAGATCGCACACGAAAAGCCGATGCCAGATGCGATGCCGCTCCATCGACTGCAAAGATGATCTTCGCATTTGCGGTAAGCCAGAGGAAATTTTCTAATGTAGTATCGCCTGCAAGACAACATACGCCTTTACCCACAAGCGCAGCAATTTCCCGCGCATGTTCAACCTGCCAGTCCGTGGACGCGCCAAGAATTAACACGGGTAGCTTTGTCATATCCTGTGCCGCTTTTAACGTCTTCGCCCAGTATTCCGCGGTCCATGACTTGAACTGCCACCCCGCCGTGGGACTGCATAAAATGAAACCACCTTCTGGAATGCCCGCAGGACGCCATTTCTCCGGCGGGGCTGTGAGTGTTGGAATCTGAAAGGCCTTTTCCGTCGGCACAGGTGTGTGCTCCCACAAATACTTTGCCACGTACTCATCGCGTAAGGTGGCCCCGTCAATATGCGAAAATATACGACGATGCCAGGGTGTGATTTCCTTTTCCTCCGGCAGCACTGCATGACGCTTCATTACCGGGGTAAATAAAGTGCGGGTTGCGGACTTTGTAAGGTGATCGTAGCAATACGCTGCGCTGGCAGGAATAAAGGGAGGCCCCAGTACAAAGCGCACTCCGGGCATGAGTTTTAATACCGGCCGGAAACTGCCGCGCGTCATCAGTCGCACGGGCTCACCATAAAAATCCCGTAATCGTGAAATCGAAGGCTCCAAAAGCACCAGATCGCCAAGCTGCTTATGAAAAGCAACGTAGCACCCCGGAAAAATCCGACTCCGCTTGTTATTCGAAAAATTCACCATGACATGGCCTGACCTGGGATTTTATGAGAGTCACCCTGAAAATCAGTTCCAAAAAATCGCGTAGGAATAAATTCCAAGGGTTGCGGCAGCTATAAAAATCCCAATCGCATTCATTGCTTTGACTACAAAGCCTCCCTTGTAAATCGATTCCAAAATAGTCGCCAGTGCAACCCACGCCACCGGAAGCGCGAGAAACCACACGCCATTATATGCCAGAAAAACGGATAGAGGACGCGGTGCGCCAGGAGTGGATAGCGGAAAAACATTCGAGCGCACGATGACATTGAGTGTAAACGCACCCATCGCAAGAAAGACAAACTGGGTGATGGCAATAACACGCACCATAGGAGTATCCGCTACTATTCCTCCAAGCACACGGATTGAGAAGGTAAATATGCGCGGTTACAGAAAATTACCGCCTCAGTCTCCCTTCTCATAATACTCCGTCTCCTGCATCGTAAAACACCTGCGCTCCGGCTTCACCATCCACTTACCGGTGTCCGGATAGGAAATTACATCCGCCTGAGGATTATCCGCAATGACATAAAAAACAAGATCATCGTCACCGGTATTGGCAATCGAGTGCGCTTCTCCGGGAGAAAACATCATAAAATCCCCGCCCTTCACATCACATTTCTCCGATGGTCCACGCACGGAGCCACAGCCGGAAACAAAAATGTACATCTCTGATTGCGCAGCGTGTGCGTGAAAGGGAAAATTCTCTGCCCCTGAAGGGATCCGATACATCTCAACATCAAAAGAGTGACCCCCACCCCACGTACCAATATCTTTCTTTCCACCGACCGCTTGGGAGAGATTTTTTCTGAAAAAGTGATACTTCCCGTTCGGTGATTTACTTTCCGATTCGCTTAATGCATCGACTGTAGCCCTGTTCATAAGCGAATGATGTAAAACCTTTCTAAATCTACCTTATCTGTTTCGCTATGAGATATTCTACCGGACAATAGTTGTCGCTCAACATCCCTATCCCCTCCGTGGAAGGAAGCGTTTTCATTTTGGCGTGGAGAAGAGCATTCAGTTCCTGAGAAAGTTCAGGCCGATAGGAAAGCGATTTTTGTGAAGCGACAATAATCAGGTTTTGCGGAACCTCAGGGCTGTAGGGGTAATCGGGATAAACCTGTATTTCAGGAAAAACCGAACGCAACGTCGCCAGCACGTGAAGAAAAAGTTCCGATTTCCTGCCTTCGAATGCTCCGATAAAATTCATCGCATAAATACCGTCGGGCGCAAGTTTGCGATCTACAAGCTGGAAAAACTCCCGCGTGAGCAAATGCGCAGGCACGTACTGCGTGCCATGATAAGCATCACCGAAAATAAAGTCATAACTCCCATCCGGTTCGCCCCGTAGAAATCGCCGTGCATCCATGGCTTGTGGAACGACCTTCGGGAAATCATTCAATTTAAAAAATTTTCGTCCTACATTAATGACTTCAGGATCAATCTCTACCACATCCACAGTTGCTTCGGGAAATCTCTTTGAAAGCTGCTCCGGCATCGTGAATGCGCCGGCCCCAAAAAACACAGCCCTATGAATATGCTCAAAAAATGCCTCCGAAAGCCGCCAATATTTCTGATAAGAAAATGTCACATCACCATCTCGTATCGTTTGACTACCCTCCAGAGTATTATCAAGGACCAATGTCCGCTCACCTTGTCTTCCCGGCATATTCTCTAGGACGGTAATGCGGTGATAAAAATCATCTTTCTGAAAAACGGCATTCGGAATGCCATTTTTCTCCGCAAAAAATGTCGCAACCGCCGCGCCCACGCAAAAAACCACACTCACAACGAAAACCGCATCGTGTTTGCCGTCGCGAAGTAAAATAGCATGCACAAGGCCAAGTGCAACCAACAGACCTCCTACCACCCAGTAAAGCTCTGTCACTCCGATCATCGGGATCAGCACAAAACCCGTAAGCAATGTGCCCGAAAAACTCCCCAGCGACGCAAGCATTCCGATCGTTCCCGCTGAAATTCCAATATGCTGATCGGCCATTGTTCTACTCAGCAGTCGAATCGCCATCGGCGTCACGGTCGCTAGCAAAATCGCTGGCACCGCAAATAAAATCACCGATGCAAGCAGTGGCCCCCATAATAAACTCCACTTCTCTGCCTGATGCGCAAGCTCGGGGATGATCACCGGAATCAAAAAGACAAAACCCGCTGCTGCAAACAACACGCGTCGGATCAAAACAAACCGAGGATTGCGATCCACCATCCAGCCGCCAAGGTAATCACCCGTCGATATCGCTAGCAGAATAATACTGATCAATCCCGTCCATGTGTACAGACTATTTCCAAAAACAGGCGCCAACAACCGGTTGCCAGCCAATTCTATGATCAAAATCGCGCCGCCGGAGAAAAAACACGTCATTCCCAGCAGGAACCGCTCCATCCTCGGGGATACTCGCACAGAATTACTCTTTGGCTGGGGTTTCATAAAAGGTAAGCGCTATAATTTTCCATCCCTGAGTAGTACGGAGAAGAGTGAAGTGGTCATATCCCCGTTTTACGAGGCTACCTCTCGTCATTTTCCAGTAAACTCTTGCGTACGCCAGATCCCCTTCGGCCATGATCTGGATGGACTCTGGGTGCTCCTCTGAGGCTGGGCCCCGGATCACCGCTTCAGTCTGTCCACTGATAAAGTCTGGCTTGTCCTGACGCAGCACTACGCGTCCGTCTTTGATAAAATAAACCATCGCCGAAGAATCGAAGCACCCGCCGTATCCTGTCATGTCCTTTACAGACCATGTGTTGAAGTAGCGTCCGATAAACTCTCGGATCGAGTCAGCATCCGGTCCGGCTTCGAGCGATGCCCTCCACTCCTTGCCTCCGATCACCGCCACCACGAGCAGGATAAAAATAGCCACTCCTACAACTACCGGCCGGTAGGTCCCACGTTTTTCTTTAGGCGTCGATTTACTCATGGCGATGGGGTGTTTTAGCGGGAATCTCATCCGCTTGCAGCCAAAATTTTCATCCTCTGTGTGAATCTCTGCTTCCCTGTGATTATGAACTCGCGAAAATCCTTTTTCCGCGTTAAAAAAATCCGACGCCATGCCGCAAAACTCCACCATTGGTGAAAAAACCGACGGCTTGTTTCTACCATCTTCAGTGATGTGGAAAATCAGTCGCGAGCGCGTGCTTCTCGCTGGCGGCCCTTCCGCCGCAATCCTGCAAATTGCCCATCCCATAGTGGCCCACGGCGTCAAAAACCACAGTAGTTTCCAGCGCCACCCCTTCCGACGGCTTCGCAATACCCTTGATGCCGTTTACACCACCGCTTTCGGCACGCGTGAGCAAGTTGAGAAAACCCGTGAAAATATTGCCCGTATGCACAAACCCGTGCATGGAGAAATGCCTGGTGGTCGCCACTACTCCGCATTCGATGCCGATGCACAGCTCTGGGTTCTTGCAACACTCCTGCAGACCAGTGTTTTCATCTACGAGCAATGGGTTGCGCCTCTTAGCGATTCTGAAAAGGAAAGCTATTACCACGAATACCGCATCTTCGGCGAAATCTTCGGACTTGATTGCACATATGGCCCACAGTCATGGCCCGCATTTTGTATCTATTACGAAGAGATGCTCCACAGCAGGCTCCTTGCCAGCGAACCGATCTGTGCCGAGCTTGCGCAAATCATCGCTCACCCGCCGCATCCACCGGGATTCTCCCTCGCGATGCAGCCCTTTCACTTTCTCGTGAATGAATTCATTCCTTCACCTGTTCGCGAGCGTCTCGGCTTCCACTCGAACGCATGGACAGCTTCCGTTTTTCGCAATGCGAATCGCTTTCTCCCAAAAATTATCCCGCAGCTTCCATCGTCGATCCGCTTTTGCAAACCATACCGCTCCGCTCTGCGACGAAGTGCCGCCTACGGCACCCAACTCGGTAATTGAATATCCGGGGGCTTTGATCCTCTCTTGGGATGCACTGGTCGTTTCTTCGTCTTAAAATGCTGCCGCTGAAACTCCGCGGAAATCTCTGCCATAATTTCTCGTGCCGAGCGTTTCGTATCGATATTCAGTCCCGCGATACCACCGCTCACAGCCGAGAGTGGCGCCACTAACGGAGCACCCGTCAGTAGCGGAAGCAACGCGCCGCCGTCGAAATTTGATCCCCCTCGTGTACGGAAACTCAGAAAAGGCCGTGGATATTCTCCCGAGAGATCATATACCGCCACGCGCGTCTCCAGCGTCGTCTTTCCGTCGCCA
>JBDTJR010000016.1:0-25721 GCA_039935735.1 Chthoniobacterales bacterium
ATTGTGCAAAAAGTATTCGCAGGTTTGCAGGTGCCTTAAGTGTCTGCTTTTTCCCGCAAAGATTTGTGACTCGTATGCAGGATCCCACTGACATCCTGAAAAAAATCCGAAGACTCGAATTGCGCACACGTCAGCTGGTGAATACCACATTCGCCGGCCAGTACCAGAGCGTTTTCAAGGGTCATGGAATGAATTTTCAGGAAGTCCGCGAATACATTCCCGGAGATGAAATTCGTGCAATCGACTGGAATGTCACCGCACGCACGAATATTCCGCACGTCAAAAAATTTACCGAAGAGCGCGAGCTTACGGTGATGCTTCTAGTCGATGTCAGCGCCTCGGGGGATTTTGGCAGTGTGTCTCTTAGTAAGCGTGAACTTGCTGCGGAAGTGGCATCGCTTCTCGCTTTTAGCGCCATCCAGAACAACGACAAGGTTGGCCTCATTCTTTTTACAAATGAGATCGAGCTTTTCATTCCTCCTAAAAAAGGTCGTCTCCATATTCTACGTCTCATCCGCGAAATGTTGTTTTTCCGTCCGAAGGGAAAGGCCACGAATGTTGCCGTTGCGCTGGAGTACCTGAATCGTATCACCACACGCCGCGCCGTGGTTTTTGTTATTTCGGATTTTCTTTCCCCGGATTTTTCGCGACCGCTTTCGGTGACAGCTCAACGCCACGATCTTGTCGCGGTGCCCGTCGTTGATCCTGGTGAGGATGTTATTCCTGATGTCGGTATCGTCACTTTTGAAGATGCGGAAACCGGACAGCAAGTCGAAATCAATACATCGGATCGCGCGTCGATGAAAGCTTACGCCAATATTGAAAGCAAACGCTGGAAGGAATTGTTGCGCGCGTTCCGCAGTCGGCGCGTGGATGTGATTCCGCTCCGCACAAATGAGGATTATATCCTTTCCTTACGTGCATTTTTTGAACGACGAGAACGTCGCATGATTGCCGCATGAATCCGTTAGCTTCACAGCCTGCCGCGACACCAGCGCCTATTAAGGATATTCTATCTCCGATAGGTTACTTTCCTTATCCATGGTGGTACGTGGCCATTGCCGCGCTTCTATTGCTTGCGCTGCTTGGATTTCTTGTGTGGGTTATTTTCCTTCGTAAGAAAAAACTTCCGCTGCTTACGGTGCGTCAGGTCGCCCTTAAAAAGCTTGAGGAGCTGCGCCCGTTGATTCCAGATAGCGATCCCTATGCTTTCGGCATCAGGGTCTCGGATGTGCTGCGAAATTTTATTGAAGGGCAATATGGTCTTGCTGCGACCACCAGTACGTCGATTGAATTTTTGGAATCGATTCGCTTTCAATCGGTATTCACTGAGGAGGAGAGAGGCGCTCTCGCCTTATTTTTAGAAAAGGCGGATCTTATAAAATTTGCGCGCCTGCATGCCA
This sequence comes from Chthoniobacterales bacterium, assembly GCA_039935735.1. Classification (GTDB taxonomy): domain Bacteria; phylum Verrucomicrobiota; class Verrucomicrobiia; order Chthoniobacterales; family JBDTJR01; genus JBDTJR01. The sequence goes on from JBDTJR010000016.1 coordinate 1,404, forward strand.
CACAGGAAGACAGCGCGGCGTTGCTCGAGACGGCATTTCCGCTGGTTCAAAAAGGAAAGGGAACACCATGAAGCTGCCCGATGTTTCTGGTTTCGCTTTTGCACATCCCTGGGTGCTTTTCCTGTTATTGCTTATTCCGGTATTGGCATTGCTGAGAGGACGACTGGGCGGAAACCCTGGTATTGTTTTTTCCAGCGTTGGTACTCTTGCGGAAATTGGCAGCCGTCGTCGTTCTCGTGCCGGCAATTTTCTTGCGGCGCTTTCCTACCTGGGTCTTGCTTTGCTAATCGTCGGTCTCGCCCGCCCGCAGTTTGGCAGGACGATCACTCACACCCAGGCCAGTGGAGTTGATATCATGCTTCTTCTGGATGTATCGGGCTCCATGCTTTCCGAGGATTTCACCATTGGTTCGAGCCGTGCAAACCGCATTGATGCGGTGAAACAGGTAACACAGAAATTTATTGAGTCACGGCCCAATGACCGAATCGGTATTATTGCTTTCGCAGGCCGACCTTACATTGTCAGTCCTCCCACATTGGATCACGACTGGCTTATTACGAATCTGGATCGTGTGCAGGTTGGTCTGGTCGAAGATGGCACCGCGATCGGTTCGGCAATTGCCGTCGGTGCGAATCGTCTGAAAAACAAGGATGCGAAAACACGGTTAATGGTTCTTTTGACCGACGGTGCAAATAATGCGGGAAAGGTGTCGCCAACTACGGCAGCCGAGGCCGCGAGAGCATTGGGTATTCGCATTTATACGATTGGTGCCGGTACGCGGGGCCCTGTTCCTTATCCCGTAGTCGATCCATTCGGGCAGAAAAGATATCAGCTTCTCGAGACCATGGATGCAGACGATGATACGCTGAGCAAAATTGCAAAGGAAACAAACGGGCAGTTTTTCCGTGCCACAGATATTCATTCTCTTGAGAATATTTTCAAGGACATCGACAAGTTGGAAAAGACCAAGATTGAATTTCAAAAAATCGCAGAGTATCGCGACTTGTTTCCCGGCTTTCTTCTGGCCGGACTTATTCTTTTGATCCTCGAAATTATTCTTTCGCAGACTGTATGGAGAAAACTGCCCTGACATTTGGACATTCTGTGTGGTTTTTGGCGCTGGCTCTTATTCCCGCGCTGGTGGTCCTGCTTTTTTGGGCACAAAAAAATCGTGAGACTTTGCTTTCACGCATTATCGCTCCACGCTTGAAAGAGGCTCTGGTCGGGGCGGTGAGTCTTACGAGGCGTTGGATAAGAAATAGTCTACTTCTCGCGAGCCTGAGTTGTATCATTCTCGCACTTGCGCAGCCGCGGTATGGCTTTAATTTTCGCGAAGTAACTGCCAGAGGGCGCGACGTCATTATCGCAATTGATACTTCGCGGAGCATGCTCTCCACAGATATTTCCCCAAATCGTCTCACACGCGCAAAACTCGTTGCGCAGGATATGGTTCATCTCCTTCAAGGAGATCGTATCGGCCTTATCGCTTTTGCTGGTTCCTCATTCCTTGAGGCTCCGCTTACGCTGGATTACAGCGCGGTGGAAAACGCGATCGATATTCTCGATACCAATGTCATTCCTAAAGGCGGCACCAATATCGCTTCGGCAATTCAGATGGCTCTTGAAGCCTTCGGCAAAGCGGAGGGTAGTACCCGCGCTTTGATTCTAATGACGGATGGCGAGGAGCTGGATGCCGATAGCGTAGCTGCGGCAAAGGAAGCCATGCGCCAGGGAGTTCGCATCTTCACCGTTGGTATCGGGTCTGCGGAGGGTTCGGTAATTCCCATTGAAGCAGAAGGCGGTGGCACGGAACTCGTGCGGGACGACGCAGGTAATATCGTACACTCGAAGCTCGACACAAAACGCTTGCAGGAAATCGCAAAAGAGACGGGTGGGTTTTATGAGCCATTAAGTACGGAAACGGCGAGGGAAATCCTGTCGAAGGGAATCGATCCCATGCAGTCAAAAGATTTTAGTGCCGTAACTTCACGGGAACCTATCGAGCGCTATGCATGGCCATTGTCGGCGGGAATTATCCTGCTGGTGCTTGCGTTGATGATTGGCGACAGGCGTCGGAATGTAAAACGGCCAGCTTCCCTTTCGACGAAGCAAGCGACGATTGCTCTCCTGTTCCTCATCACCGCTTCCAGTTACGGCCAGATAAATTCCGGGATTAAAAAATACAACGCAGAAGATTATAAGGCTGCGCTCCATGATTTTGAAAGGGATCTGGCGAGAAATAATAATAATGCAGCCATTCAATTCGATGCAGGCGTGGCGGCCTATAAAATCGGAAGCTATGATAAGGCCATGGGCTATTTTACCAAGGCTATGCTCGCGAATGACCAGAAGCTTCGCAATGATGCCGAATACAATCTTGGCAATACTCTCACGCGTAAAAGCGAAGCTGCGAAAGAAAAGGATCAGAAGGTTGCGAACTGGAAGGATGCCATTCAACACTATGGCGAGGTCTTAAAACACGAGCCTGCCAATACAAACGCCAAATTTAATAAAGAGCTGGTCGAAAAAATGTTGAAGGACCTGAAAAAACAGCAGCCTCCTCCACCCAAGGATCAACAGAACAAGGATCAACAGAACAAGGATCAGCAGAACAAGGATCAGCAGAACAAGGATCAACAGAACAAGGATCAACAGAACAAGGACCAGCAGAACAAGGACCAGCAGAACAAGGACCAGCAGAACAAGGATCAACAGGATAAGTCAGGGCAACCGACTCCGACTCCACGGCCTTCTGGTGGAGATAAACAAAATTCTGGCCAGTCTCAAAATGCTACACCTACACCCACTCCGGGTGAAAAGAAGACTGGTGAGTTAAAATCTGCGAACCCGGAAAAAACAGACGACAAAAAACAAGAGGCTCAAAAAGCTGGCGCACAAGCAGGCGAAGAAACAAAGGACGGCCAGATGTCGGCTGCACAGGCCGAAGCATTGCTTCGTTCCTTGCAAGGGGAAGAGGAAAAAGTAATGTTGAATCGTCGCAATCAGGAGGAAGTTAATAAGGACTGGTAAAATCGTCATGAGCCCTAAGAAATTTACAAATAAAGTTTCGGCCATCCTTCTTCTGACGGCGTTCTTTTCGGGATTTTTTTCACTTTGTGCCCAGCCGAGTGCGGCTCCAACCGGTGTTATAGCGGAGCTTTCTTCTTCTTCGACCCAGGTAAGACATCCCATTCAATTGCAAGTTACTCTTACCGGTATTTCAAATGGAGAAGTGCCTCCCTCGATTTCTGTGGAAGGGCTGGATATTCGCTTATACGACCGTCGCCAGAGTGTGACGATCAATAATCTCGTGATGACTTCGCAGTTGATGTATATTTATCAGGTTATCCCCTATCAGGAGGGAACTTTTACGATACCTGCTCTGGATGTTCGTGCGGGGGGTAAACAGTATCGAACAAAACCGCTTTCCCTTACCGTATCGGCGATCGCTCAGAGCTCTCCGGTATCCACTTCGTCAGCACCGGGATCTCGTCAGGGAGAGAAGCAGGAACTGGCATTTGCTAAATTTGAACTAGAGAAAAAAGAGTGTTATGTCGGTGAAACGGTGCCCGTAAAAGTTGTTGTCAGTATTAATGGCCGCCTGCGGCCCCGATTTACGCAGGTTTCATTACTGAGTGGTGACGGTTTTACGCACCCGGCTCCTGAAGAGCCTGAACATTCGACAACGGATGTGAATGACGTATGGACCTTTAATAGTTTCCTTACTCCTGTAAAAGCAGGCGTTCTGAATATTAAGCCAGCCGAGTTTCATTGCATTGTTCAAAATGGTGGGGCAAACAGCGCTGAAGATTTTTTTAACCAGCTTTTTAATCAGGGCGGCGGCGGGCTGGCACAAAATATCGTTATTTCAAGTAATCCTGTATCCTTGAATGTAAAACCGCTTCCTCAGGAGGGAAAACCGGCAAACTTTAACGGTGCCATCGGAGAATTTTCTCTCGACTCAACCGCTTCACCTAAAAAAGTGGGCCCCGGTGAACCCGTGACAATGCGGATCGTCTTGTCGGGTAAGGGAAACTTCGACGCTCTAACGCCGCCTACGCTTACGAATGCAGATGCGTGGAGAAGTTATACTCCGAAAGAGACTCTCGTTCCGCTGGATGCCAATGGGCTTTCTAAAAAAACGTTCGAGTATCTCCTCATTGCGAAGGAAGCGACCAATATCACGCCGGGTATCGAGTTTTCCTACTTCAACCCTGATAAGCACCGATATGTGACTCTCACTCAACCGGGCATTCCTGTCCAGGCTGCATCGCCTCAGACTTCGCCTGAGACATCTTCCGTCTCAGCCACCCCGACCGCCTCAGCTTCGGCTTCTCCGAGTATTGCTGCGCCAAAGTCTTCGGCGTTGCCCATTGAGTCAAGAGAGTCACAGACTACCCAGTCTTTCAACAATCCCTTGCAGAATAAAATGTTTCTGTGGATGCAGGGTGTGGCCTTTATTCTTTTGATTGCTTTTATCGCATTGGTTACCGTCAAAAAAATAAATTCCAGCGAAAAAACAAGACGACGTGAGCTCCAGAAGCTGGCGGAAGGAAAACTTCATCGCCTGTCGGGCGAGATCACGGATCGCAGAAGTTTTTATCACGAAGCCATTGCCTGCCTGCAGAATGAAACGTCCGCGCGCAAGAGTGCGAAATTGTCGGAAGCAATGCTTGATGACATTCTTCTTACACTTGCTTCCGATCCTGATGTGGCCGCGGAAATTCGTCGTATTTTTGAAGCTAACGATGCGTTTACTTATGGTTTCGCGGGACGTGATGCAGGCGATATTACTCCGATGGAACGCGAGCAGGTGATCGATACGTTGAAAAAAATTATTAATTCCAATGTTTCGTAAACTTCTACCTTTGATTGTATTTTTTGTCGCATTCGGCATGCTCCGTGCGGCTGAAAGTAATGGTCTTTTTTCCTCGGCTACTCAGGCTTACCAGGGCGGAAATTATCAGCGAGCAGTGGATGATTATGAAAAAATCGTGTCCTCGGGAGAATACACAGCGGGGGTTTTCTATAATCTGGGCTCTGCGTACCAGATGCTTAACAAACCAGTCGATGCAGCACTCAATTATCGTCGTGCCTTAATGCTGAGTCCGGGATTACTTCAGGCACGGATTAATCTGGCTAATCTTGCGCAGACGAAGGGGATTCCTCTGCCACCGTTTACATGGCGTGAATCGGTTTCAACAGTCGTACCGCCGATCGCACTTCTTTATGTCGGTGCATTCGCCGGGTGGGTTGGCATCTATCTGCTTGTTTTCGGATTTTTAAAGAAGGCTCCTCGTTTTTGGTGGATGAGTATCGCGCTGGTTCTTTTTATCGGAGGGAAATCTCTCGCTCTCGTCGGGTATCTTTGCGAGCCAAAAGTCGTGGAGGCTAGTACCGCGATTATCACCGCTTCTGAATCCGTCGCTGCACATGCCGCACCTGCGGATAGTTCTGCAAACGTAGAAAAGCTGATGCCAGGAACAGGGGTAAATATTATTTCCAACCGCGGGCCGTGGAGTTATTGTCAACTACCTGACAAAGCACGCGCATGGCTTCCTACTCAAAACCTCACCAGAGTCGCGCTCTCCGATTCTTCCTCGCACTAGCCTGTCTTGCGACCTTCACGCCGCAGGCCTTCGCGCAGGTTAAGGGCGAGTGGTCTCATCAACTGACGGCTGCACCCGTTAAGCAATTTCCCGACATCCGCTCTTTCACGGCAACCTTTCACTTTGGCTGGTCGGATGTGTTTGATGCTGCGAGAGCCAGCGCGGAATTCACAAAAACCGGCGATGGGAAATACACCATTCATGCCTCGGGACAAACCATCGGGTTTGTTCGTCATCTTTGGAAGATGAATGCTACGCATGATGCAGTGGGTGTGCTTTTCCAAAGTCTTCCTTTGTCCATGCATCAGGTGGAGAAATACGCGAAAAAAGCCATCGAAACGAAAGCCTATTTTCAACCGGACTTTAGTTGGAGTCTGCGTGACCCGACGCCCTCAACGGATATTCACAACTGGCGAAAAGTTCCGGTCGCCAATCTCCGTGATCTGACAAGCGCTATGTTATTTGTCCGCAGCCAGCCGTTGAACGTGGGAGATGAAATCGTATTCACAGCTTTTCCGGGAGATTCTCCTTATCTCGCGAGAGTGCATGTTGCCGGTCGAGATACGCTTTCGCTAAATGGGGAAAGTCGTAAGGCCATCCGACTCACGCTGGATATTAAAAAAATCAACGTGCATGGACCGGATAAAGGGGCTCTCCTTCCGCACTCAAAGTTTCACAGCGGGACTATTTGGATTTCCGATGATTCGGACCGCATGCCTATACGTGCTGAAGTCGATATTTTTGTCGGCTACATTTACGGACAACTGGATTCCATCCACTATACGCCTTAAAAAGATGCGGCTCTGAGTTATTGAGATTCGTAGGGGCCAAGCGCTTGAAGCGTTTGCTTATCAAGCTGTCCGCTTATCTTAAGGTGGTTGTTTCGCTGAAAAGACTTGAGCGCCTCCGCCAAATCCTTCGTGGAATCACCCTTCGAGGCGTCATGATAGTATCCGAGTGTTTTCAATGCCTCCTTCGCTTTTGCGGTCTGGGGCTGTAGTTTCGATGGCGGATTGGTCACGCGCACCGGACGAGAGGATTCTGGTTTACTGGCTGCAGGAGTGGCTTTATGAGGCTGGGGTGATTCCGAAATACCCAAGCGCTCGCTCGTCTGCGCATTCAGCTCTCCGGTGACTTTGAGCTTATTATAGACCTGATAGCGTCGGATGGCTGCGCTGGTTTGACTTCCGCTTTGACCATCAACGTCCCCGGTATACAGCCCCAGTTTTTTCAGCTTTTGCTGAGTTTCCCGCATTACGTCATCTGCAAAAGCACGCGGTAAAAAAATGAGAAGGAGAATCATGCAAAAGATTCGGGCGATCCATTTCATAAAATAAGAGTAACTTTTTTCCGTTTCCCAGGCAAGCGGCCAAAGGCGCTTGTCTATTTTCGTAAAATCGCTACGAGATACAAGGGAATGCAATTCATCGACCTCTTTCTCCATACGGAAAAGCACCTGGGTGATTTTCTCCAGGCTTATGGCATCTGGATTTATGCGCTTCTTTTTATGATTATTTTCATGGAGACGGGCCTCGTGGTGACGCCCTTTCTACCTGGTGATTCTCTGCTGTTTGCGGTGGGAGCACTTTCCGCAAACACTACCGGAATGAATATTTGGATTTTGACGGGACTTCTCATTGCTGCTGCCATCATAGGAAACATGGTAAACTATTCCATCGGCAGGTGGGTTGGGCCGAAAGTATTCCATGGAGGAAATCGCTGGCTGAAGCAGGAACATCTTATAAGGGCGCATGCCTTTTATGAAAAATACGGTGGCAAGGCGATTGTCCTTACCCGCTTCGCACCGATCATTCGCACCTTTGTGCCTTTTGTAGCGGGAATTGCGACAATGGATTATCGCAAATTTCTTTTCTTCAATATCGTCGGTGGGGTTGCCTGGGTTGCGCTCTTTTTGCTGGGCGGTTTTTACCTTGGGAATCTACCCGGTGTGAAGAAACACTTCGAGATCGTCATCCTCCTGATCATCGGTGTTTCGCTATTACCGATTGCGTATGAAGTGGTGAGAGGCTTCCTCGCACGCAAGAACAAAGCGCTTTAAAGAGCGGATTGATTATTGTCGGCAAACTCGGATAGTTCCTCCGCGATGGCCCTGCGGTCTTCCTCGCTCATGCGATCGATGAAGAGAATTCCGTGCAGGTGGTCATGCTCATGTTGCACGGCACGAGCCAGGAGGCCTTCGGCTTCAAATTCAATTTTATCACCGTCCAATAAATCGGCGATAACATGCACGCGCTCGGGCCTTGGAATATCTGCCTGAAGACCGGGAAAACTCAGGCAGCCTTCCGTTTCGATTTTTGTTTCCCCTGACTTCTTCACTTCGGGATTCAACAGCACGAGTGGCATTAATGCGGTGAAATCCATCTTCTCCCCATCCATCCACATGACGCTTGGCCGTTTCTTAAGAGCGGGAATATCGAGCACCGTCATTTGCAACGAAACGCCAACCTGCTGTGCTGCAAGGCCCAACCCTTCTGCGTCATGCATGGTTTCGATCATGTCTTCTGCGAGTTCATGGATTTTTGTATCCACTTTTTCGACAAGTTTGCCCTTGGTGCGAAGTGCGGGATGTCCATAATTGACGATATCAAGAATCATGGTTTTTTCGAAGGTTCTGTAAATGTGGGGATATTTTTGACTCCGGCTTCTTTCAGCGAATCCATCACCTTGACGATGACACCAAATGGAGCAGATCGATCAGCGCGCATCGCTACTGGCCGTTCGGGATGTGCGGCAATCATTTTCTGAAGTTCCGGGCCGAGAGTCTCTATGGTTATTTTCTTATTATCGAGGGTAATTTCCTTTTCGCTTTTTACATCAAGGATGAGCGGTTCTTTTTGTCCGACTGCTTTCTCTGCGGTTTTGGACTCTGGCAGTTTAATTTGCAGAGCAGGCTCCTGTTTACGAAAGGTCGTGGTGACGATGAAGAAAATCAGCAGAATCGCGAGAATATCGATTAGCGATACAATCGTGATGGTAGGAGACCGGCGCTTCTTTGTGTAAAACTTCATCGCTTAATGCCATTGCCGTTTTTTCGCGGGTAGCATTTTGACACCACATCGGTGGTGACAGCTTCCAGACTCACGGCGAGAATTTCCACCTTACGGGAAAAATAGTTGAAGGCGATAAGACTGGCGACGGCAATGACGAGGCCCGCAATCGTGGCATTCAGCGCTTCAGAAATTCCAAGCGCCACACCTACCGGATCGCCAGAGGGACCAATGTTTGTAAATACTCCCACGAGACCGGAAAGCGTTCCCAGCAAACCAAGCAACGGCGCAATACCCGTCGAGATTTCGAGCATAAGCACGCCTTTTTCCAGCTTCATCACTTCACTACGGGCTTTTGTCTGTACAGCCTCGATGGTCTCCTCTTTCTGCCAGCCTAATTCGAGATGTTGAATGATGACCGCCACGAGCCGTCCAAGTGGTGAGGGGTACTTTTCCGTTAAGCGCAGCAACCGATCAAAGCTTTCTTCCGGAACCAGTCGATCAATTTCTTCCAGGATTTCCGGCGGAAGCACTTTCTTCATCTGAAGCACTTTCCCACGTAAAAAAACAACGGTGAGCGTGATGATCGAGAGGATCACCAGCACAAACATAAATACACCGCCCTTTATAAAAAACTGAACCACGGATGTAAGCGCGGCAGCGAGTAGAAATGTAGTCATTAATAGATAGTAAAGTTGAAATCGGCTTCGAGTTTGCTTCCGTTAAGGCCGGTAGCGACATCCTCCGCCATGGGAGGTATCTTGGCATCCATAATAGAGCGCACGCTGCAATTTGCCAAACCTTCGTTTGAGGAATTTGAGACCACCTTTACCTGATGCACGGTGCCATCCCGATAGACAACAAAATGAATGGTGACGGTGCCGGTATTTACCAGGTCTGACTGTTGTTCATAATAATAATACCATCGCGAACCAATCGCATCGGAAAGTATCTTTTTATAGCGACCAAGGGGAGTGGATACCGCAGCCACAGCGGCTCGCCCGCGGTTACTGATTCCGCCGTACATGCGGGTAGTTTTTGTTTCCGGCTGATACGCGGGACGAGACGCCTTTGCTGGCTGTGTATTAGGGGCCGGAGGAGTGGTTTCCCTGACGGGTTTTATCGCCTGGGCTGTTTTATTTACCGGTGGTTCGAGTAAGGCGATATTGTTGGGTTGCGGTTCACGGATGGCTTGTTGAGTTTTTGGTTCAGGAGGAGTTTCCTGTGCCGGTTTAGCAGGTTCTGCGGGTGGTGTCGGAGGCTGGGGTTGTTGAGTTACCGAGGCTGGAGCGGGATGTTGCTTTGGATCGCCGACCACAGATTCATGATTTTCAAAATTTAGCGTATTTGCATTTCTTCCCTCCATCGTAGGGACGGGTAGATTGCCTTGCGCTGGTAGTTCACTAGCGGCCTTCGTGTTTTTGTCCGATTCAAACACGGGTTGCTCCGGTGCTTTTTCGGTGCGCTGACTTTCGGTGGTTGGGATATATACAGGTTTGGACGTTTGAGGAGGTGCTATAAATATCATCTCCACCGGGGCCGCCTCTTTTTTCTGAGGCATATGCAGGCGGATGTACCCCTTGGCCTGGAGAAAAAAGATGAGGATAAGCAATACGAGCAAGTGCGCGAGGATCGAGAGAAAAATCGCCATGGCGATTCCCCGCTTTTCATCGTTCTCCTGCTGTATCAAAACCGAATTCATGCGCGTAAAGCTTTTGCCACCCTTGCGTGGTGGAAGAGGTATTGCTGGGCATACCCTGCATAATTACCGAGGCTCGTAGTCGAAAATTCCTCCATTTTCTGAAGTGTTAGTTTTCGTTTCTTTTTTAGAAAAACCTCCCGCAAGACGCGCGCGATCCAGACATCGATAGGCACGGCATCAAGGCGCTCATAACCAAAAAGCAAAATACAGTTCGCAACTTTTTTCCCTATACCCCGGATTTGACAGAGTGACTCGCGCGCTTCTTTAGTCGGTAATTTGGCAATAGCTTCGAGATTGATTCGTCCTTCGGCTATGGCCTGTGCGGCGAGCAAAACATTCTTCGCCCGGAATCCCAGTCCGCACTCCCGCAATGCCTGCTCGGTTAATGCGGCGATTTTCTCTGGAGTCGGATAGGCGTTAACTGTGGAATTTCGCACGGGACTTCCAAATTTTGCACGGATGGCGAGTGACATCTGGCGGATATGCGCGACCTGTTTCATGGGCGAAGTCATGAATGTTGCCACGCATTCCCAGAGCGGCTGGCGGATGATGCGAATTCCGCGGCAGGATTCCACGGCGGCCTGCATGAATTCATGCTCGGGAAAACTGGCGTAAATTTCCTCCATAGGATGATCGAGAGCAAAGTAGCGCGCGATTTTTTTAGCGTGGCCCGGAGCGCATTTCAAATGCCTGCCGGACTGCTCTACATACACATTCGTATCCCCAATCAAGCCCTGCCATCCCTTGCCTTCGAGGCTCCAATGAAAAACCTGCCCGCTTCCCAGCGTGGCTTGCAGATTGAACTCTGACGCCTCGATACACTCCAACCTCATTGGATAAAATAACTCAGATTCTCCAGTTCGATGGCGAGATTAACATTATTTACCACCGTATGCTCGGGAGCTTGCAGAAGAATTGGGGCGAAATTCAGAATTGCCTGCACGCCGGCTTCCACGAGCTCGTTGCAGACTTCCTGTGCGACATGACCGGGTACGGCGAGGATAGCCATTTTGACATGATGAGTTTTAATGAAGGGCGTCAGTTCTTCCATTGGAGAAATGATTACCCCTTCATTTTTTAAATCGACGCGTTCGGGTTGAGCGTCAAACGCCGCCAGGATTTCAAATCCTTCTTTCGCAAATCCCTGGTATCCTAAAAGCGCGCGACCGAGATTTCCTGCGCCGATTAATACCACGGGTTGAAGTCGAGTCGTTCCCAACACTTCGGAAAGTTTTGCGCGCAGGGTCTGTGCATCGTAGCCGATACCGCGTTTTCCAAAGTGGCCGAAATAGGCAAGGTCTTTGCGAAGCTGCGTCGGTTTTACACCAGCAATCTTTGCCAGAGTTTCCGAGGACACGCATCCTGCGGCATCGAGAGCCATTCGTTCCAGGCATCGGTGATACACCGAAAGCCGATAGACTGTTTTGCGTGGAATGATTTCTTTCATTTTATCCGGCGTAAAAAAGATGAGGCTTCGAAATCATGAGTTAAGAATTGCAGGGTCTCCAAGTAGGCTGAATCCAAGGGATCTTTGGATTCGTATTTCAAAAATTTCACCGATGTGGCGATCAGCGCCCTCAAAGACCACGATTTTATTGTCGCGCGTCCTTCCGGTCAGTCGATCAGGATTTGTCTTGCTCGGTCCCTCGCAAAGAATTTCCTCATGCTTTCCGACGCGGCTATCGAGCTTTTGTTTGACAATGACATTGATCGCTTCGAGAAGATCCTGATTTCTCCATTCCTTGATTTCCTCGCTGAGCTGGCCTTCCATTTCCGATGCAGGGGTATCGCGACGTTTGGAATAGCGGAAGATGTAGGCATTATCAAACTCTACTGCTTTCGCGAGTTCCTTCGTCGCAGCATAGTCCTCTTCCGTCTCACCGGGGAAGCCGACAATGATATCCGTGGTGATTGCGATACCGGGCCGTGCTTTTCGAATCTTGCCGACGAGTTCGACATATTTCTCCGCCGTGTAAGTCCGATGCATCGCTTTAAGCAGGCGGTTCGATCCCGATTGCAGTGGCAAGTGGACATGCTCCATCAGTTTTGGAAGTCGCGCAAAACATTCAATGAGGTCATCCCGAAAACCAATTGGGTGAGGGGAGGTGAAGCGCAGTCTTTCAAGTCCTTCAACGCTGTGAACCGCTTCCAGCAGCTGCACGAACGGACTTTTGTCGTCCTTCCTGGGAAATTCGTGTCTGCCGTAAAGATTAACGATCTGCCCGAGCAGCGTCACTTCACGCACGCCGCTGGCAACCAGTTTTCGCACTTCATCCGTGATTTCCTCAATGGGACGTGAGCGCTCCTCGCCACGTGTCTGCGGCACGATGCAAAATGTGCAGTGCATATTGCATCCCTGCATGATCGAGACGAATGCCGCCGGCTTTTTCTTTTCCAGAAGGTGATCGCGAATCGTATTCTGCGACTGTGTTTCTTCCTCAACATCCACAATGGTGAAGCGCGCATCATCCATTCGCGCCTCGCGTCGGCGTTTCAAAATTTCCTCTACGTAATCGGCGGTATGGTGAAATTTCTGTGTTCCCACTACAAGATCCACCAGCGGATTTTGTTTCAGCAACTCCGCGCCCCGACTCTGCGCCATGCAGCCAAGATAACCAAATACCGCGTCGGGTTTGCGGTAACCCTTGCGTGTCATCATTCCCATTTTGCCAATGGCTTTTTGCTCCGCCATGTCGCGTACGCTGCAGGTATTGAGCAATACGACATCCGCATCACCTTCTTCCTCCGTCAGTGTATAACCGCGTTCGACAAACATGCGCGCGACCTGTTCGGAGTCCCGCTCATTCATCTGGCAGCCATAGGTTTTTATAAACACGTTCGGCATAAACGCTCATTATAGGGTGGGTTTGTGAATTTTTCCAGAGCGGTTTCCATTGTTTTCCGCTGTCCGTTTTCAATCGCAGATAAATCTTGTCTTGGTTCTCTGGCTACCGATGATCGAATTAATCTATGCCGACACCTGAAAAAAGTGGTTATCACATGCCTGCCGAATGGGAACCCCATGAAGCAACCTGGCTTTCCTGGCCACATCGCGACGGCATCAGCTTTCCGGACAGTTACGACCGGGTAATGCCCACTTTCGCCAAAATGGTCGAAACCATCGCCGAATCGGAAATCGTTCGCATCAATGTGAAGACGTCCGCACAGGAGAAGGAGATCCGAAAGCTGGTAAAGAATGCGCCTCCCGAACGCGTGGAGTTTTTTCATATTCCAACGAATGAACCCTGGTGCCGCGATCATGGCCCGATCTTCCTTACGCGAAAGCAGTCTCCGCACCGGGCCATCGTGGATTTTGGCTATAATGCGTGGGGTGGAAAATATCCGCCTTTTGATGATGACGATGTCGTTCCCACTCGCGTTGCTGAAAAGCTGAAAATGCCGGTCTATAATTGCGACATGATTTTCGAAGGTGGTTCCATCGATGTGAATGGCAAAGGCACGCTTTTGACGACGGAGAGTTGTCTTCTGAATCCCAATCGCAATCCCGACCTGAATCGCGCGAAAATCGAACATAATTTAAAGGCCTATCTCGGAGTGAAAAACATCCTGTGGCTGGGTGATGGTATTGAAGGTGATGATACGGACGGGCACGTCGACGATCTTACCCGTTTCATCAACCCGACTACGGTCGTGACGGTCGTCGAGGAGGATACCAACGACAAAAATCATGAACCCCTCGAAATCAACCTGCATCGCCTCCATGAAATGCAGCTTGAAGATGGCGAGCCGCTCGCTGTTCGCTCTCTGCCGATGCCTTCCGCAATCGTGCGCGATGGGCAGCGGCTTCCCGCCAGCTATGCGAACTTTTATATCGCGAATACGGCTGTTCTTCTGCCTGTATTTCATGATCCAAATGACGCATGGGCGGAATCCGTTCTTAAAGAGGCTTTCCCGACGCGAAAAATCGTTCCCATCGATTGCCGAGAGCTGATTTGGGGGCTTGGCGCCTTCCATTGCCTGACGCAGCAACAGCCAGCGGATATCGCAAAGCCTTGATAATGAAAAAATGTCTCTAAAGGGCTCAAATAATCGTATTTTTCCTTGCAGGGGGTAAATCTCCTGCTACTTTCACTCCTTCTATGGCAAAAAAATCATGGCTTGAGCGCGATAAGCGCAAACGGAAAACGGTGGAGAAATACGCCGCTATTCGTGCCGAATTAAAGGCCAAGGGCGATTATATCGGTCTTTCTCAGCTTCCACGGGATGCAAGTCCCAGCCGTCTGACAAACCGTTGCCAAATCACTGGTCGTCGCCGCGCCTATATTCGCCGCTTTAAGCTTTCCCGTCTCACTTTTCGCGAGTTCGCTTCAAACGGTCTCATCCCCGGTGTCACCAAAGCCAGCTGGTAACAGCTGGTCTTATCCTTTTTCAGTGATGCACTGTGTTCCGGAGGTGGTATGCCGATTTTCGAATACGAAGTCCGTCCAGGACAGTGCAACATACGCGGGGGAAAGCTTAGAGTAAGATCCCCCCGTTCGTTCGGGCTTTCCGCTCTCTGTTTTCAATACGGATTGCGGCTCGGGTTTGTAACGAACCTTTTTCAACATACCGCTCCTCAGTCGGCTTCAATGCGGCGATATCAGGATCGGTTCGTGAGAATCGCGTCAGGGACACATCTCAGCTCAGGATATTCCGCTTGAGCCATTCACGATGAATACTTTTATCTTCATTTCAACAGCCACTACCACTGTGGCGACCACCTGGGATTCCGGAGATGTCATTCTCCTGAAGCTTCTTGCGATTTTTGCACTCGTGGTGCTCAATGGTTTTTTTGTGGCTTCCGAATTCGCACTCGTCAAGGTGCGTGGCAGTCAGATCGATGCACTTATCGCGCAGGGAGTTCGCAATGCCCGCGCCGCACGCCGCGCCGTCAGTCATCTCGATGCCTATCTTTCCGCCACGCAACTTGGTATCACACTCGCAAGTCTGGGGCTTGGTTGGCTCGGTGAGCCTTTCTTGGCAAAAATGATCCAGCCATTTTTTGGGCTGGTCGGAATTTCTTCACAGTGGCTGGTTTATTACACCTCGATTATTCTCGCGCTGGCGATTGTCACCGCCTTGCACATTGTGCTCGGTGAGCAGGCTCCTAAAGTCCTCGCCATTCGCAAGGCGGTCCCCGTCGCATTGTGGATTTCACGACCGATGCATTTGTTTTACGCAGTTTTCCGGCCAGCCATCTGGCTCTTAAACTCCGCAGCAAATGGCCTTCTTCGTGGCGTGTTTAAAATTGAACCCGCAGCGGGAATGGAAATTGCGCACAGTGAAGAAGAGCTTCGCATGATCTTTTCCGAAAACCAGAGCACCGAAGGTGACTCGATGGGACGCGAGATCGTTATCAACGCACTGGACATGAAACACCGGGTGGCTCGCGACATCATGACGCCACGTGGCGAAGTCATATTTCTCGATATTGAGGAAAATTTTGAGCATAATCTGAAAGTCGCACTCGAATCTCATCACACGCGTTTCCCCATGTGCCGAGGGCATCTCGATGACGCGATCGGTCTTATTCATATCAAGGATCTCATGACCCTTGTTCATGATCACAAGACGGATCTCGAATCCATTAAGCGAGAAATGCTTCACGTTTCCGAGATGATGCCGCTTGAGAAACTCCTGCGCTTCTTCCTCAACAAGCATGCGCATCTCGTAGTTGCCGTGGATGAATTCGGCGGCGCGGTCGGCGTGGTTACGCTGGATAATGTCATCGAGGAACTCGTCGGATCGATTCAAGACGAATTTGATTCTGAGGATAAAGAGTATCACAAAATCAGCGAAACTGAGTTTGATGTGGAAGGCTCCGTCGCACTTTATGAGATGGAGGAAATTACCGGCCTGCATCTGGAAAGCGCGGATGTGACGACGATTGGCGGTTATGTCACGCATCTGCTTGGGCATATTCCTACGGAGGGTGAAACGGTGCTTATCGAGAACTTTACGGTGAAAGTGACGAAGACGGATGGACGGCGGGTAATAAGCCTGCGTTTCACTCGTCAGCCCGGTACGTGGCCGAAGTCCGACAAAGGTATTGATTTTGATTCCTAGGAGTTGAGCGGGGCAAATGCCTTTCGCCATGCGCGAAACGTATTTACATGCGCTTCCACGACCTTCGTCGTATCGGGGGTGTAGCCACCCGCGAGCACCCATGCAACGGGAAGTTGGTTTTCTTTTGCAAATTCAAAGACCTGAAGGTCTCGTCTATAAAGATCTTCATGGCTGAGATTCAAGGGCGAGTAAGGGTCGTCGCGCAATGGATCTGCGCCAGCCTGATAAAGCAGGAGGTCGGGGCGGCCATTTTTTAATAACCGAGGGAGATTCTCCGTTAAAAGACGGTCCATATCCGCACCGTCGGCATTATTTGGAATGGCGACAGAAAAATGATTTTCACCGTCTTCATGGTGACGTGTGGAGACATCCCGATAAGGAATATTCTCCGCGTAATCATTTCCATAAATCGACAGGGCATAGACCCATGGACGAGTGACGCACAAGCTTGCGGTGCCATTCCCGTAATGCAGGTCGAGATCAAGAATTGCCAGGCTCTGGATAACCCCCTCCGCCCGTAATTTTTCCGCCGCTACGATCAGCCCATTAAAAGTGCAGAAACCTTCTCCATGATCCGCGAAGGAATGGTGAAAGCCACTTGCCAGTGCGGCGGAAGCGCCATCGCGCACTGCTTGTTTCCCCGCCGCAATGACTGCGCCGTTTGTCAGGCAAACCGATGGGTAAAGCTTCGGACTCCATGGAAATTTTTGAGACTCTGCCAATGCTCGCGGCTCACCATTGCGAATGGCTTTCGCATAATCCAGTGTATGGACGCGAAGAATATCTTCTTCGGTTGCAGGATCCGGTGAGACGAGATGAACATCGGGAAAACTTTCCACACCTTTCGCTACCATCGCGAATTTCCGCATGGGCATAATATGATCACCGAGTGATATGGCAAATCCGGGGTCATAAAATGCAGTGAGGGGCATATATTTAAGCGGTGGGTGGTACTAGCATAATCTGCACGTCATCTGCTGGATAAGCGGAAAGAGATTCAATCACGGGTTGCATGTCCTGGGGGCGGACTCCTGTTTCATACATCCGATAAAGATGATCCACAATATTCCGCAATTCTTTTCCTGAAATAAAGCGTTCAGTTTCCCGTTCGGAACGCCGGATAATGAGCGTCATTGGTAGCGGTTTCGATTCTCCACTTGCATCGATTATTTCTGGCGATCGAAAATCCGGTTGCAGGTAATTTACGACCTTCGAATCGACTTTTAAATATCCCGCCCTTTCATAAGCCTTCAACCTTACGGTGGTTGTTAAGTCTGCGGCATTCGGATGTTCCATTTCCCCAGCGAGCGTGATCATGGAGTTCTTATCCTTTCCCTGTATTCGCAATGCTTCGCGTGCTGTTTGCAGTGGAAAAGCCCGCAGCCAACCCGCAATTCCTTTTCTTCGCCATTCCGGGCTTACGAGCGCATGGGAAAGGTGAACGATCGCTTCACTTTTTTCTTCGGCTACGATGGCGGTATGATCCCGTACAGCGACAAATTCCTCATCTTTTCTTACGAGAATCATATGATAGAGCAATGTCAGCCCCGGAGTGTTTTGCTGCAGATTTCCGCGCAGACGCTTTTCAATGACGCTCTGTGTTTCCATCTCGTCATGGCGATGAAACTCTTCCCACAATAGTTCATAGGCGCGGGGGAAAAGCGGATCATCGACGCCTTCGATGACATGGAAGGTCAGCCCCTGCAATTCCATCCCTGTGCTTTTCAGGTCTCCCGGTGAAAGATCATGGATAAGAAGCTCAAGCCGCATGCTGTAAATTAATCCTTTTAGCCTTAATTTCCCACCATTCTTTCATCCGTTCTAAATCTTGTTAATCGGAGGAAATTGGCGCATGTTAGGCGAATGAGTGTTTCGCTTCAGTTGTCTGATAAGGCTCCGGAGTTTACGGCGGTCGCCGTGGGTGGAAAATACGGCGATGGCCAGTCCATATCGCTTCGAGATTTTCATGGTAAAATGGTAGTTCTTTATTTTTACCCAAAGAATGACACGCCGGGATGCACGACCCAGGCTTGTGCATTGAGGGATAAGTGGCAGCACTTCACGGATTCCGGTGCCGAGGTTTTTGGTATCAGCATCAATACCCCTGAAAGCCATAAGGACTTTATTAAAAAGTACGACCTTCCTTTCGCTTTGATTTCCGATCCCGATCACAAAATTATCGAAAGTTTCGGCCTGTGGGTGGAAAAATCGCTTTATGGGAAAAAATATATGGGTACCGAGCGTAGCACCTATGTCATTTCTCCCGATGGACGGATAAAATCGATTTTCCAACGGGTAAAGCCGGATGATCACGCGGAGCAGGTCCTGGAGGACTTGAGAAAATTTGAACCGTAACACGCTGGTTCATTGGTACGATCGCTTGACGGGCTTGTTGAAAAAGCTTCCAAAGGAATTGCACGGGCCGATTCTTAAGGAGCTTTCTCCTGTGCGGGAATTTTTCCTCGCAGGTCGGCCTGCACGCATTATGTTTATCGGCGATCCGGATGCCTCCTCATATCCCGACTTTTTAAAAGCCCTCTGTGGAAGAGATTTTAAAACGGTCACACAGATTAAAGGTTGGACGCGCTGGGAGGCGGCGGATCATGGCTGTGTCGATGCGCGTGTTGATGATGCTGAAGATATTGCCGCATTAAACGCACTGGAACCGGATGTGATCATTGCGCTTCATAATCCGAAGAACACCTCGCATCCCGCGCAGGATCGACTTCAAAAAGCGGTGTCTGAAAATGCGTTTTCTGTTCCCATTTTGATTCTTGAGAATGAAGATGGAAAAATCGCGACGATAGGACAGAGAACCTCGGCGTTGTGTCGATTAGATGCACGTGGCTCTATTATGGTAGCCACGAATTTCAAGGAAATCCCGGACGTGCTTTGCGAGATGCTTCCTCCGCAGGCGCGATTGGAAATGGCGAGAGTTTCCGACGCGCGCGCCAGCCAGAAACAAATTGCGGATACGCTTTTGAAGTCCTTCGCCGCTATTTGTGGGGTGATCGGGCTACAGCCGATTCCGCTTGCTGACCTGCCCGTCCTCACCTCGTTGCAAATGCTGCTTGTGGGACTCATTGTGCATGCGAGCGGAAGAAAGCTGAGTATTAAGTCGATTGGTGAATTCATGGGCGCACTGGGCGTCGGCATCGGAGCGGCTTTCGCTTTTCGCGAGGGTGCGCGCACGCTCGTTCGGTTTCTTCCAATATGGGGAAATGCGGTTTCCGGAGGTGTTGCCGCTATTGGCACGTATGCGATTGGAAAATCGGCAATCGCCTATTTCATTGAAGGACTTCCACAGCACGAAGTGCGAAAAATTTTTAAATCTCTCAAATCCCGCCGACAACAATCGAAGTTACCGCCCGGAGATAAACGTTAATCCATGAAATCGTCCGCAGTAATAAGTCGGGATCTTCGCAAGCTTCTCAAGCGTGGCAGCAAGATCATCACGGAAAAAAATTCTCTGAGTCAATACAGTGGCGACAAATGGTTTGCCAGTCATCCGCCGGATGCCGTGGTCCTTGCGTCTTCTGCGGAGGATGTATCAGCGGTGGCGGGTTATGCGTTCCGTCATTCCATCCCGCTCACGACCCGCGGAGCGGGCTACGGCTATGTGGGGGGATGTGTGCCGATCCAGGGAGGGATCGTCGTCAGTACAGCTCCCATGCGCAAAATCCGTGAAATCAATCATCGGGATTTTGTCGCGGTTGTTGAGCCGGGAGTTATCACGGCGGACCTTCAAAAGGCGGCACGGCGCAAGAAGCTCTTCTATCCTCCCGATCCGGCCAGCATGAAGAATTGCAGTATCGGTGGAAATATTGCCACCAATGCCGGAGGCCCGAGGTGTTTGAAATATGGCGTGACCCGAAGTTACGTCCTCGGTCTGGAAGTGGTGCTTTCCGACGGTTCGCTCGTTCGTGTTGGTGGCCGCACGCATAAAAATAAGACTGGGTTTGATTTGGTTGGGCTCTTTACGGGATCAGAAGGCTTGCTGGGAATTGTAACGGAAGCGACGTTGCGTCTCCTCCCTCATCCTCCGGGACGCGCTACCTTGTCGGCGGGGTTTTCAAATATCGCCGCGGCAGCACGGGGTGTGCAGCGGATATTCGCGCATGGTTTTCTTCCTGCGGCGCTTGAAATCGCAGATCGGTTTACGCTCAATGCCGCGCGCGACCATGTGAAGGATTTCCAGGTTCCTCCGGGTGATGCGCATCTTCTTGTGGAGTTGGACGGGCAAGTGGCATCTGTTCATTCGGAAGCGCATGCTCTGGCCGCTATCCTTCGCGATAAAAGTCTCACCCATCTGGAAATTGCGGAGACTCCTGCGGCATGCGACGGGCTTTGGGCGCTTCGTAGAAAATTTTCCGAATCCTTGAAAGCAACCGGCCTTACAAAGCTGAATGAGGATATTGTCGTCCCCCGTGGAAAGCTTGTGGAGTTGATGAATTTTGCAGCCTCGCTCCAAAAGGAAGGTGGTTTCCCTGTTGCCTGCTTTGGCCATGCCGGAGATGGAAACATCCACGTCAATATCATGGTGCCCGATATGACCGACCCGAAATCCCGGAGCAAAGCGGACAAGCTTCTGGATCGCCTCTTCGAGCAGGTTATAAAATGGGACGGAGCGATTACCGGTGAGCACGGGATTGGCCTCGCAAAACGCAAATGGTGGCCCCTCGCAGTCTCTGAAAACAACCGCAAACTTCATGCCTCCGTCAAACGGGCGCTCGACCCCAAAGGCATTCTGAATCCGGGCAAGATTTTCTAATGTTTCCGCTCCCGGTAACCGATGATCACCGGTGCCGTTTACTTTTTGGCGAAATTATGTTAATAAAGCATTCTGCCTTATGACTTCCGTGCTTGTCTTCCATTCCCGTTTTGTGAAAAAGATTCTCGACACAAAGGTCATTTCTCCAAGTATTGTAACTCTTAATTATCTCTGACGTATTGCCGATAATTTATGTCTCATTCTATTCATCCTAAATTGATCATACAACCAGATGACGGAGTTCCGCCGGTTAAGGAATTTATCGATTCTGCGAAGAAAACCCTTCTTCTCAAACAATTCACTTTTACCGAAGTCACAATAATGGACGCGGTAAAGGAGGCAAAGGATCGCGGAGTCGATGTCCGAATCATGCTGAATCCGCACCGCTCCTCTGGAAGCCGGGCGAATGATGAGACCTTCGAATGGATGCAAAAAGCCGGAGTTAATATCCAATGGGCGAGTCCGAAGTTTGCCGTCACGCATGAAAAATCTATCGTAGTGGATGGTGAGCGCGCGATGATCGCCACCTACAATCTGTGCGAAAAATATTTCACCCAAACGCGAGATTACGGAATTATCGTCGACGATCCACGCAAGGTGAAACAGGTCGTTGAAGCTTTCGAGGCCGACTGGAAGCACGAAGATTTTCATCCTGATCGTGAAAGTGGTCTTCTATGGAGTAATGCGAATTCGCGTCACCTCATGTGCGATTTTATTGATTCTGCGACTACCATGCTCGCCATCCAGCATCCGAAATTTGTGGATGCGACGGTGCTGGATCGCATTATCGCTGCCAGGGTGCGCGGTGTGCACGTGCGCGTCCTTTGCGGCGGACGACATGGCATCAGCGACTGGGATGTATTGGATACATTTTCGTCATTGAGAGTGCTTCATCGTTTTGACGTTAAAGTTCACAAGCAGAAGAATCTCCGTCTTCACGCAAAGCTTATCATCGTGGATGAATCTCGCGCTCTTGTTGGTTCGATGAATATCGACCGTAGTGCCTTTGATCTTCGTCGCGAGCTTGGAGTTTTTGTGGAAGAGCCTGAAATGGTTACGGGTCTCCAAAAGGTTTTCATGCATGACTGGGCGGAGTCCAAGCACTATGACACTCCGGATCCTCTCTCCAGTGAGCCGCATCCGGATGACCAGGATTTCCCGCACGATCCCGATCTCGTGCATGAGTGAGCTTGATTCCAAAAAGAAAATCTCATTGTGGGAGCTTGCTCTCACTTTTAATGAGATTGCTTTGATGAGTTTTGGCGGTGGCCTTTCCGCATGGTCTCGTCGTGTGGTGGTCGAAAAAAAAGAATGGCTTGATGATGATGAATTCCTCAGCGCGTTGACGCTTTGTCGCGTCATGCCCGGAGCGAATCAGGTAAATCTCGCGGTCTACGTCGGTACACGATTTCGCGGTGTCGCGGGAGCGATCGCCACGGTATTCGGACTTTGTCTCGTGCCCGTGCTTATCGCTATCGGGCTTGCTGTTCTGTATTTCAATTTCCACCAGGTGCCCGATGTGGAGAAAGTTCTCAAAGGGGTCGCGGCCGCGGCGGTGGGACTGACGCTTTCCATGGGTCTCAAGACCATGTCGAAGTTTATGAAAGATCCCATCGCATTGCTTTTTGGTGCTCTTGCTTTTATCGGGGCAGGATTGACGCACATGCCGTTACTGTTGGTTCTGGCTCTTCTTGCGCCAGTCGCCGTTTGGCAGGGCTATCGTAAAATCAACACGGCTAAAAAATCGTGAAATCTCTTCATACCTATCTCCAGCTTATTTATCTTTTCGGTACCCTTTCGATTTTATCGATCGGTGGTGGAAATACCATTCTGCCGGAAATGCATCGGAAGTCCGTTGGTGATTATCACTGGATGACCGATAAGCAGTTTGCGGATGTTTTCGCGATTTCGCAGGCGGCACCGGGACCGAGTATTTTGATCGTGACGCTGATTGGTTATAGTGCGGCGGGCTATGCAGGTGCGGTGGTGGCTACGATTGCGATGCTTATCCCTGCGGGGTTATTGATGTACGTTATCACGCGGTTTTGGCAGAGCGCGAGCGAATCGAAGTGGCATCGTGCCGTTGAGTTGGGGCTGGCACCCATCGCCATCGGTCTCGTTTTTGCGAGTGGTTATATCATCTCAAAAGCAGCCGATCATTCATGGCCCGCATATCTGCTTACTGCGATAGCCACCGTTATTTTTTGGCGAACCAAGCTCAATCCGCTTATCGTGATGGCGCTGGCTGGGGTGCTGGGCTGGCTAGGCTGGATTTGGTAGTGGATTTTTCTTCAAGGCAGGGTTTTAGATCCCACAACGTGCCCCATTCTGAGGAGGCAAGTTTTGTGGCGCAATTTTCCCACGGGTGTGAAGAGGTAGGATAAGTCTTTGCCTCTCGCGGTCCCCAGAAAAGGTAGTGTAATTCCAGGGCTCGAGCGCTTTCCTTCCAATCACTGTTTCCCTTCATGAGCGAATCGAGTTTGTCCCATGTATCCTGATAATTGAGTCCATGGCTCCAAAGATGCCCCAGATAACCTACAATGACCGGACGTCCCGCCAATAGAATGGGGTGGTTATAAGTTGGCTCACAGGCGATACGATCATTGATGGGGATGTTCCTGATCATGCTTGCAGTGACTTCTACTTCGGGACGTTTAATCAGACTGTAGCCATTTTCCTGATTCAGTCCTTCCCAGAGTGATTGGGCACCAGATCCGAATAACAGGACACAAAGCACGCAGCGCCATGCGATGGGAACGGGTCGTATGACATAATCCCAGAGAAAGGGGGTCACCGTCAGCCACGCAAGCAGCATCAGTTTCGTATTATCCCACTCCCAGGGCGCAAAGGAAATAAAAGTGCAAAGAAGAAAGACTACCGTTGCAGCGGCCACATAGGAACCGGCGATTCGATCCTTTTTACGATATAGCAGAAAGCAGAGGTAAGCCGTTAAAGGTAGCGAGATACCAAAGTTACAAATCCAAAATACTGCCCCGCCTTTTGCCTGCATCCATCCAAGGTGAAAATGAATTCCGCCAGACTGGTGGAAAAAATTTGTCACAAGTGCCATGCATACTGTGGCGGGTAGAAATGAAAATCCTACGAAGTAAAATAGACGTCGTCGGTGATCTGGATTAAAAATCCATTGCGATGCGAGGACGG
>JBDTJR010000017.1:0-6543 GCA_039935735.1 Chthoniobacterales bacterium
AGAATACGCCATTGAAACCGATCTCACGCGCCAGCTTAAGTTCCGCCATGAGGGAATCCGTCGTCGCTTCTTTGCGATCCATTATATTATTGGCAAGCGCCCATATTTTTTTCGGTACAGGTCGGCTGAGGTCCACCGCCTTCAGTGCTGTTAAACTTTGCTCAAATAATTCCTGAAGATTGATCATTCGATACGTTTTGTCGTCATCGGGCGATTTCGTTTCATTGGGGAAAAGCAGACAATACTGCATGGTAGGGATGTTATTACCCGGCACTGCCAGAGCATCACTCTTCACTTTATAGTTACGCAATGGTTTGGTGCCGGCGGCGTCCGTAAAAAATTCAATCTCCACATCTACAGGATCGTAGAAACCAAAGCTCAATACCGTGCGGTTTTGAACCGCGCGGGACATGTTGATCATCCCTGTGGATTCTTTTGCTTTCAAAGGTCCATCGAGCTTTTCGTGCAAACCATCCGCCATCAGATAGCCCAGGGAAAAGGTCGGCTGAACCAGCGTATGACGTGCACCACGCACAACGGTGCGCACATCCTTATCGGCAAGATTGCGCATGCGGAAATAAATGGGATTATGAATATCTGCAAGATCAGGGATGTAATCAGGATTACTCGCGGCAATCAGCGCCTGAAACTTCGGGGTCGGAATTTTCGGATCAGGAATAGATTCCACCCTGATACTGAGCGGCCCCTCTCGCAGTTGACGATTAAAGCTCACCCAATCTTCCAGCGGCGCATCGACTACGCGATGAATGACACCCTTTGAAGTGCGAAGCAAAATGCGAAATTTGCCCTGCCCATAAACGTGACAGGTGATATGCGCCGGAGGCGGCAATACCGGGGCATCCGTCCATTCATCCAGTCTGGATACCACCACACTCCATGCCCCCGTATCGGTAGAGGTTGCCAGGACATCGGGCGCCAGCCATGAAGAAATGCAAAGCACGATGGCCAGCATTTGAGAAATGTTAATTTTTTTCAAAGTAAAGTCTCCGGGAATGCGGGTTGTTTTAATACTGGAAATCTATCGGATTCTTTTCGATTAAGGAATGTACAAAAACGCGCTCAGAAGTTAACGAAGCTACCTATAAAATTCACTCCGCAAAATGGATTCTTGTTTTACGTACAAAAAGAAGGAGCCATCCCCATAGCTCCTCCTCTTTTCAATTTCCGCGTAAAAATTATCAGGCCTTGCGGCGGCGAAGCTTCCAGACAATCAGGCTGCCGAAACTCGTCATCAAAAGGAATACGGTACTTGGCTCAGGAACCGGAGTTACATTTACACCTTGCAGGTAAATGTTTCCTCCTGAGTTGAGAAGTGTGCCTAATGAAGTAATAGTTCCAGGACCATTATAGGTGATCGTTCCCAGCGCAAGCGTGCCAGTGAATGTTCCCCCATAATGAAACAGGAGCAGATTGCTGCCGTTCGTCCATGTCGTGCCATCGAAGGTCAACTCGAGATTAAAGGTATTGAGTGAGAGATTCCCGCTTGTCGTGATAAGTCCATTGGTCGTTCCGAATGTATCGGCAATCGTGAGATGGTTGCCCACTGCATCATCCGCGAGAATCAATGAGCCTGCAGTCAGGGTAAACGCGGCCACATTCAGGCGACTTCCGCGATACATCGTGAAGGATCCGGTCGTTGCCAGGCTTTTCGCCAAGCCGATATTTCCAGGAGTAGTGGTATTTTCGCCCACGGCAAAATTATTCGTCAGTCCTGTTCTACCTTCGGATACGGTGCGCTGAGTTGCCGCGCCGCCATTAAAGGCAATCAATGCGCTCCCGCCACCAGCGGTGGCAAAATCCTGAACCGTCGATGTCGCGCTGCCACCCACATCGGTAAAATTCCCACCGACAATTACCTTACCAGAGGAGTTTCCAAACGCCAGGTAGCTATCCTGATTGGCGGTCGTTCCTTTGTTTAAGGTTAAATTTCCAACGACGCGGGCAATGCAGTATGGATACATCGACAGATATGTTAAATTGGCATTCGCCGAATTTCCTACGATGAGGTTTCCAAAGCCGGTTGTAGCGCCTCCCGCCATACCCAGCGCTCCTGCCGCTGATAAATATAAGGTAGATCCTGCCGAAAATGTGCTGGGAGTAAAATCAGTACCTATGGAGTTTATTATCTCCAGAGTAACATTATTTTGTACACTCAAATGTTGTCCATTAAGAACTTGCCCAAACTGTGCCGTTCCTTTCCCATCGGCAGCAGTGGATGCGAGGGTGAAATAGTCGCCGCTAACATTTGCACTTGCACTGAGGAACCTATAATCCAGGGTAAAGTCATTCAAATCGAATACCAGGTTCGCAACATTATTTGTGGTATTGTTAATCAACGGATAAGCAAACGGAGACGCGTTGTAACCGACGGCAAAGTTGCCACCCAGCTTTAAGGTAAGGCTTCCGCTGTTCACAATAAAGCTAGCTCCGCTGACGCTATAGGCCGCAGCGGTAGTGACCGTTAAATTTCCCGTCGAATGAGTAATAAAAGGCTGAAAAGACGCAGACGTAGGAACCCCAGTATCCCAGTGGAGGGCGTCCTCCCAGGTGTAGGTCGAATTATTATAGGTGTCATCATTCCAGTTGGTTGTGGTAGCCGCCTTAAGACTTGGTAATGCCAAAAGGACAGAAAGCACCAACACGCTACGCTTAGCGAATTGAAGGGGGAATTGCGTTATCTTCATACCCCAAAACTATACTCTGCGTAAGACTCCGTCTACGGACGATTACCGCAAGATCGTATAATTTTACCGCGTAGTTTTCCGCATTTTCGTTAGAGACCGCTGTCGGCTTTTTTTATAGGCTCCGAACATGCGAAAGCGTCCGCGTATCTACGTTTTGCTCACTTACAGTAGCTTCGACCTTCACGTTTATGAAGGCATTGCCGCTTATTTTGCCGAACATGCCCCGGACATGGAGATTCATCTGGAACTGGACTATCCGGATAATCTTCCGCGCGTCAGCAAGGGAATCATTACCCGGGTCGTCGATGCCAAAGATGGGCCGCTTCTTCGCTCCCATGACCTTCCGGTTGTCAATATCTCGAGTCTTCTTGAGTCTTCCGGATTCCCTTCCGTGATTATGGATAATGTTTTGATGGGTCGTCTCGCTGCGGAGCATTTGCTTTCCCGCCGATTTCATCACTTTGCTTATTATGGCAAGCATTCCTCTCATGCCTCGCTGCTTCATAGCCATAGCTTTAAACAGGAGATCGAAGACGCCGGGTTCCAATGCTCAACGCTCTTTCACTCCTGGGATTTTTTTGCCTATACGATTGATCCTCTCCAACGGAATGAACTTCGAAAATGGATCACGGATCTTCCCAAGCCGATCGGTATTTTTTGTGCAAGTAATCGCTATGCCTGGGAAATATCCAAAGTCTGCGAAGCCCTCGATCTTACCGTGGGTCGGGAGGTCGGCATTCTCGGTTGCGGAAATGATGAGTTTTTCTGCATGACCCGGCACCCCCCGCTCAGCAGCATAGATAGTCATCCCGAGCGTATTGGCTATGAAGCTGCCGCATTAATGCTCCGACTGATCAATGGAAAACCTGTGCCCTCCGCCCCTGTTTTAATTCCCTCCACCCTCATAGCCCGCGCTTCGTCGGACGTTTTTGTCACGGACGATCCGTATGTAACCATGAGCATTAAATTCATCCGGGAAAATATTGGCCAGCTCCTCAACATCCAACCCGTGGTCGATCACGTCCCTTTATCCCGCGACTCTTTGGAAAGACGCTTTCGCAAGCATCTTGGTTATACCATTCTGGAAACCATTCATCTTCTGAAAGTCGATCACCTCAAGCACCTGCTGATTTCCACTTCAAAAAGTATGAGCGAAATCGCCAATGCCGCCAGTTTCTCAACCGCTCCCTACATGGCTACGCTCTTTCGCGAAAAGGTTGGCATGACTCCCAGTGAATATCGTCGCCGCTTTCGAAAACCGTAAGTATTAGGCTCTTTATATTGTCTGCGACGTGTGATTAGTAACTTCATCACTTCTGGTTGACATATGGAAACTGAATTCCCTTATGTCGAAATAAACGAACAAGATCGCTGAGAATACACGGTTTCCCCAGGAGGAGTGTCGATGTTCTTGCCGGTTTCGCGCCCAGCTGTTCACAAGCGATTGCAGGCAGGTAAGCTTACGGCGTTTGTCTTTCACGTAACTCACCGTGAGAGAACATTCTTCGGAAGGGAGCATGACGTAAAAGCGCAGCCCTATTTGAGAACATAGTATTTTTCTGTTTTAATTGGTGAGAACAAAAAAGAGGACTCAGTTTCCCGAGTCCTCTTTAGCTAATTAATCTAATTCTTCGGTTAGGACCGCTTCCTTTTACGGAAGACGAACATGCAACATGCAGCGCCAGTCAATCCGAGCATAGCGATGGTGCTTGGCTCAGGGACTGGGTTGACTCCCAGCATTGTGACAGTCAGCGTATCGCCAGAAGCAGTAGTAAGTTCCGGTGAAAAATCATTGAGGAAGTCATTGAATGGGAAGGAATAAACATCTCCGAAGGTGCCGGCGATTTCAGCAGCCCATGTATTGTAGTAAGTATTATCAGGCTGTGCATTGGCGAAGGCATCGCTGTTACTTAACGTTTGCCATTCGGCACTTGTCATATCACCTGCGTTTGTGCTGTTGATGAACCCATATGAGTATCCGGCAAGCAAGTCACGGGATACAGCAGAGAAGACGTTGTTATCTCCGGTGTTTCCAGCAATGGTGATTGGACTACCAGTATTCTGTGCGTAGGTAACAGAGTAACTGATGACTGCGGCATAGATGGAATCGCTGAATTCAGCGGGTGTAATCGTAGCGGTCATTGTGAAGTCTCCGACGGAGGCCTCGGTAGATGTACCTTTGATCGTCAAAGTTGTCCCATCGTAGGTAACCGGAGTTGCCGTGCGTGGGGTATAGGTCTGATTGGCAATAAGTCCCGTTAAAGAGCCGTGGCCACTATAGGCATTCGACAATTGGATAGTCTTTGCTCCAGGTGCAACTGAGGAGGTAATGTAAGCGCCGAACGACTGATACAGGCTTGAGATAGTTGAGCCACTGTCCGGGCCGATCACTCTTACAATTTGTCCGCCAGAAGTTACCACTGCAGTTGGGTTGTTACCGGTGAGTGCTGCGAGTCTGGTAGTAAGTGTATCAAGACTCCCTTGTGAACTCGGTGTTCCGCGAGTTCCGGTGCTATTGGCCATTTGAAGTGGGACAGATGCGTAGTTGATATAAGTAACGTCAGGATTGATTGTTGAGCTACTACCGCCACCAAGCTCGATATAATTATACCGTTGGGTAGTCGCATCGGCTGAACCTGGGTTGGTAGCATAAAGCGTTGGCTGGCTGGTTGCCGTAATCAGGAATTTGGGATTATGTGTAGGATCGGTCTCCCATGCAGGATTGACGGTTTGGACGGGTGATTGGCCGGAAGATCCAAGATTGGAAGATATATCGCTATCACTGAAGAAGATGTTTCCAGCCCAATCTGACCCCACGGTAATACTATTACCGATCGTAGATAATTGATAGGACGTCCCATCAACCAGTGAGGTAGCACCAGCAGTGGCGCTCAAGGCAGTGCCGTTTAGCGTTGTAGCGGAATATCCATTGGTTTCCCAGGTATTCACGACATTCAAGGACGAGACGAATGTAACCCAGGGGTCGGAAATGGAGGTGTTATCGTTGACGATGTTCAGAGTGAACGTGGTCTGTGCAAATCCAATCGAAGTGGAGAGAGCACAGAATAGAAAGAGAAGTAGTTTTTTCATGGTTGGTTAAGTTTTTTGTTTGACCTGTTAGACGTAATAAAATCTCAAACATCAAGTCCCCCACCCTACAATGTGTCACCCGACTTGATAACGGCGGTGAGTGTGACCTTTATTCACCGAAATAACAATATTTTTTACCGCAAATGTGACCTGACTTTCTGAAATCAAACTGGTTCAAGAGTTAGTCTGCGCGGGGTCAACCTTTGTAACCGATGGTGATTAAGTGAGGGATCTTGTGTTGACTTTTCATTGCCTGGTGGAAACACCAAATCGCCCGCAGAGCCTTTGTTTATCAGGGTTTCTAAATGGTCGGACCGGCTGGACTCGAACCCACGACCTCTTGAACCCCATTCAAGCGGTCTCTGATATTGCCTCTATACCACAGATCCCGAAGAGGATCGAGCTGAACACGGCCCTATAAAAATTCAACCGCTTCTACTGTCCTCAACTCAAAAAAGGGCGAGAAGCTTATGCCGAGATTTGGAAATAGCATAGACGCAAGCCGACCACCAAAACGACTTCGCCAGATTTTCGGCTGACATATAGGATTCCGCCTTCCCTTTTGTTCAAGTCAACGCCGAAGATCGGAAGATTGTCGGTGTTTAAGAAAGCCCGGAACCCAAGCGTCGAAACGATTCGAAAACCAGTTCCCACCGAACTGTTGCTCTTTCAGGGTTTCCGAAGCAACGATCTGCTTAATCTTGCAAATTGCCTCGGGTGCATCAATCCGCACGTCCGAGGACTTCCC
>JBDTJR010000018.1:0-6198 GCA_039935735.1 Chthoniobacterales bacterium
GCCGTCGACTGTGAACCATGGGTGGTGAGTATTTACTCCGAGGAATCCATGATTATAAAAAAAACGAATCAGACTCCATGCGGGAAAATCCAGAATTTTGCGCGGATCGGTAGACCATACCGCAGAGCACATCGGGATGAGGTAGAATTCAAAAAAGTCCCTACCGAGTTTGTGCGTATCCACAAACTCGCGAAGTGTCATCGCTTCACACGCGGGATCGTCGAGACATTCATTTGCGACATCAAAGAACTTTCCGATCTTGAAAAGAAGATGGTGAAATCGCGGGCGGAAAAGATTGCGCCGCTGGGCAAAAATCCGGTTAAGTCCCATGCCGTTATATTCGATTCCCGTCTCTAGATGCTGCACGCTGAAGGACATCTCTGTCGGCTTGATCGGAATATCGAGTTCCGTAAAGAGCTTTGTGAGGTTGGGATACGTTACCTTATTGAAAACGATGAATCCTGTATCAATGGGAATCGGAGTTCCATTTTCGTCCACGGTCACCGTATTAGTATGGCCGCCCGGACGATTGTCCTGATCAAAGAATGTTATCCGCGCCTTGCCTTTAAGATGCCATCCGCAACCGAGTCCGGCAACGCCTGTGCCGACAATCGCGACATTTTCCATGCGCGCTCCTAGGAAGGAGTGATTTCCGGGTTGGCGGCGGGCACTTGCACGTATGCTTCTTCAGGCACCGGACGAAGACTCCAGATAATGCCCATCCAGGATAATACCTTCAGCGTGTAGAATGTGATATCGATTTCCCACCAGTAGAAACCCTGCTTTGCGGCGTATTGGTGTTGGTGGTGGTTATTATGCCAGCCTTCGCCAAGCGTTACAAAGGATAGGATGAGACTGTTCTTACTGTCGTTCCCGTTATCATAACGCTGGTTGCCGATGATATGGGCAAAAGAGTTGATGCAGCATGTTCCGTGAAAAAGAAAAACCGTACTGACGAAAAATCCCCAAATCAAAAGTTGAGGGCCGGTAGTGTGGAGACCGGGTGCGAAATGTTGCAGTCCCATACCCGTGAGATAAAGACTTCCCGCAAGAAGCAACGGGCCGATGAGATCAAATCGGTCGAGAAAAACGAGTTCGGGATAACGAGAGAGATCTTTAATGAGTGAGTAATTGGTTGGGTAATTACGCTCACTGGTCATCCAACCGATGTGCGACCACCAAAATCCTTTAAGAGAAGGGGAATGAATATCCGTTTCTTCATCCGCATGGGAATGGTGATGACGATGAACTCCCGCCCACCAGAGCGGCCCGCGCTGCACGGCGGTAAGTCCGAGCAATCCGAACATAAACTGACCCGCACGGGAGGTCTTGTAGGCGCGATGGCAAAAGTAACGGTGATAAAATCCCGTGATAAAAAACATCCGCACAAAATAAAGCACTACCGCGACAATGACCGCGGTCAGACTCCAGCCGACCCAGATGATTCCAATGCATCCAAGATGTAGAATCAGGAATGGGATAAAACGTTTGAGCTCAAATTTGTCGGGTTTTTCCCGTATCTGTTCCCGACCTTCCGGAAAATGGTCGGAATCAATAAAAGCGATTGCGCTCTTAAGGAATTTTTTTAGGAAATTCATGACGAGGGAAAGTGGGATAGGGAACTACGGACTGGATTTTACAACGGGAAACCCAGACTTGCTAGTCCGATTTAATTCCCAGTTCAGACAAGATACGCTGTAAATCGTCATTTCCATAGTAATCAATGCTGATGGTGCCTGTTTTTTCACCATGGTGGAGCACTACCCGTGTGGATAAACGATGTTGTAGTAAATTCTGAATATGAGTCAAAGCGGGGGATAAATCCCCGATTTTCGACGATTTTCGACGATTTGAGGGCGTTTTCCCCACTTTTTCCTGATGTTGCTCCGTCAGCTTTTCCGCCATTCGCACCGAAGCGCCCTGGCGAATGATCTGATCGGCAAGCATTCGCTGCTCTTCCGGACTTTTAATTGAAAGCAATACCTTTGCGTGGCCTACACTGATGCGTCCCTGCACCAGCCAACCCTGGACTTCCTGATCCAGATCCAAAAGTCGCATGCAGTTTGCAATCGCTGCCCGGCTTTTACCGACACGATGGGACACTTCTTCCTGAGTGAGTGAAAAGTCTTTCGTAAGACGTTGGTAGGCAAAAGCTTCTTCGATAGGATTGAGGTCTTCGCGCTGAAGATTTTCAATAAGCGCCAGTTCCAGCACTTCACGGTCGGATGCTTCACGAATAATAACCGGAGCATCCTTTAATCCCACGACCTGCGCCGCCCGCCAGCGACGTTCACCGGCGATGAGTTCAAATTTGCCTTCGTTTTTACGAACGATGAGCGGTTGAATAATTCCGCGCTCGCGGATGGAATCGATCAATTCCTTAAGATGATCTTCGCGAAATTCACGTCGTGGCTGAAAGCTGCTCGGCACGATTTCTCCAAGGGAAATCGTCTGCACGCGTTCGCCCAATTCCACAGACGGAACGGGAGCCGCGATTTTTGGTTGGATGAGAGCGCTCAGCCCTTTTCCCAGTGCTACTTTAGCCATGACCTTCCACCTTAAAGCATCCGCAGCTTTTTTGGCAAACGCCAATCCGTGTTTCTTGATCATCAGAGAACCCCTGCTAGATTTCCTGTAATGACCACGCTGCCGGAGGATCGCGTAACGCTGTATATCGATGACGAGCCGCGAACCGGGCCTCTGAACATGGCAATCGACGAAGCGCTCTTGCACTTATGCCAGAATACTACGCTTCGTTTTTATCGATGGGCCATTCCGACGCTCTCCATTGGATATTTTCAGCCCTTGGCGCAAATCGCCGTGCCCGGCCAGGAGTGGTCGATCGTTCGCCGCTGGACCGGTGGAGGCACGGTTTCGCATGACGCCGACATTACTTTTTCGATCATTAGTCCTCGAACGATGACTCTCGGAGCTTTGTCTCCAGAGATTTCCTATTCCAGTATTCATGAAAAAATGATCATTGCGCTTGAATCGCCCGGTTTGCGCCTCGCCGAATGCAAGGACACGATTTCGGGAGCGACGTGCTTTCAAAGTCCGGCTCTTCATGATGTTCTTTTAGAGTCGCGCAAGATTGCCGGTGGTGCGCAGCGCCGCACTCGGATCGGGCTTCTTCATCAGGGTAGTATTCAGCAGATCGCTACTTCAAAAGCATTTCCCGCTCGCTTTGCAGCCGAATTTGGCCAAAAAGTGGAGATTGCATCGCTTTCCGATGAAGTTATGGAAATGGCCCAACGGCTTGTAAGCGAACGCTATGGCTCCCCGCAGTGGTTGACGAAATTTTAACAATGAAAAGATGTCCGTGCTAGTTTTTGGACAGAAACTCTACAGCGAACTTTATTAGAATGACCCCAATGGATTTTTCCCGTCCGGAATATTTTATCAATCGTGAGCTGGGCTGGTTGGAATTTAATCAGCGCGTTTTGGATCAGGCTCTGGACGCTACGAATCCTCTGCTTGAACGCTTGAAGTTTCTCTGCATCGTCAGTTCGAATCTCGATGAGTTTTTTGAAGTCCGCGTCGGTGGTCTTAAGCAGCAAAAGCAAATTCACTCCTCAGAGACCGGTACGGATGGTCTTACCGCACTGGAAAGTCTGCCTCAAATTTCAAAACGCGTCCGCAAGATGGTAGACGATCAATACCGCTGCTGGCATGAGGAATTGCAGCCGCAACTTGAAGCGCAGCAAATCCGTTTCCATGTCTATCCCGACGTTCCTCCAGAGGAAAAAGCGCATTTCGAAAATTACTTCCACAAGGAAGTTTATCCTGTTCTCACGCCGATCGCGATCGATCCCGTTCATCCTTTTCCGCAACTGCTGAATAAAAGCCTGAATGTCATCGTGGAACTCGAAGGCACGGATATTAATACTGATATCGCTGTCGTACAGGTGCCTCGTATCCTTCCACGCATTGTGCCTTTTTCAAAACGTCCGGATGAAAGCGATTTCGTTTTCATCGGAAATATCGTGCAGCACCATGTCGAGTCCCTCTTTCACGGTGTGAAGGTGAAGGGCGCACACCAGTTCCGCATTACCCGTAACAGTAATCTCTATGTCGATGAGGAAGAGGTGCAGAATCTCCTTCACGCCATTGAAGATGAATTGAGGCACGTGAATCGCGGAGCGGCTGTCCGTCTCGAAGTGCAGAAAGATTGCCCCGAGAGTGTCATCAAGCGTCTCGTGGAAATTTTTAACCTCGAAGCAGAAGATGTTTATCGTATCGACGGGCCAGTCAATCTCGTGCGGCTCATGCCTCTTGCGTTGCAAATTGATCGTCCAGATCTTCGCCATAAACGCTTTTCACCCACCACCGTCGTTGCGCTCCAGGCCGAGCTCGATATTTTCTACCATATCCGAAAGGGTGATATTCTCCTGCATCATCCTTACGATAGCTTTCAGACAGTGCTTGATTTTCTGGGCACCGCGGCGGAAGACCCCAATGTGCTCGCGATCAAGCAGACGCTCTATCGCACGAGTTCCGACTCGCCCCTTGTGCAATTGCTCATCGAGGCCGCGCGCAATGGCAAGCAGGTCGCTGTCGTTATTGAATTGAAGGCCCGTTTTGACGAGGCTGCGAATATCAAGTGGGCGCGTATGCTCCGCGAGGCGGGCGTGAATGTTGTTTACGGAATGACTGGCCTCAAGACGCATGCGAAAGCGCTTCTGGTTGTGCGTAAAGAGGGCGAGATTATTCGTCGTTATGCCCATATTGCGACGGGAAATTACCATCCCTCCACTGCGCGTCTGTATACCGATCTCGGTATGCTCACCTGTCGCGAAGAATTGACCAATGAAGTTTCCGAGGTCTTCAATATCCTTACGGGCGTTGCAAAATATCCCGGCATGAAAGAACTCGCCGTCGCGCCATTTGATCTCTTCGACCGCTTTCAGGCGCTCATCCAGAATGAAATCCAGCATGCGATTGCCGGAAATCCGAGTGGCATTTATCTAAAGATGAATGCCCTTGTGGAAGAGGGGATGATTGAGGCGTTGTATCGCGCTTCCAGTGTGGGAGTTCCCGTGCGGTTGCTTGTGCGTGGCATGTGCTGCCTGCGTCCCGGCGTTCCGGGTGTAAGCGAAAACATCGAAGTGCGCAGTATCGTCGGGCGCTTTTTGGAACACAGTCGAGTTTATCACTTTGAGAATGGCGGCGATCCCAAGTGCTACCTGGGAAGTTCTGACTGGATGCCTCGCAATCTTTTCCGTCGTGTGGAAATTGTGTTCCCCATTCACGCTCCCGGTATGAAGAATCACCTTCAGGAAATCCTGAACTGGTACTGGCAGGATAATGTGAAGGCAAAGGTCATGTCTCAGGATGGCACCTATCACAAGCGCGTCACCAATGAGCCGCCTTTCGATGTGCAATCGCAGTTTGTTGCGGATGCCCAGCATCGCAGGCGTCTGCAGCATCCGGCGAGTTAATGACTACACCTGCTGGAGAATTTCCTGCAGCCGGTCTTTGTCCTCATCCGTAAAAATAAGATAAACCTGGTTTCCTTGCCGCCACAGGGCTGTATTCATTCCGCTTTCGTTTCCGTAAGCCACCTTGCTGGAGGTAGCTGCGAGCAAGTCGCGAGTCGCCTCCATGGTGAATAGATGAAACTCTTTGCCGTTTTTATCCTGGAAGCAGATCATTCTTACAGGTTTGCCGTTCCAATAAAAAACTTTGCATCCCAGCGGTGGAGTATTGGCAAGTATTCCCGGTACTGGCTTAAAGGAAAATCCGGATATTTTCAGCCATTCCTGAATATCTCCGTGACTCGATGACTGATGATCAAAACTCCAGTCGCTCTGGAAATTCCTCATCATCGCGGTCGTATACGTGGATGCGATTTTGGTATCCACCGGCAGGCCCCACTTGACGACTCCCAGGCAAAGAAAAAACATTGCAGCGATTCCCGCTGTAAACCACCAGTAGCGTGAGCGCCGCTGCAACTTCTCCATGGAGACTCCTGCCGCAATCTGGCTTCGGAGATTTGCAGGTGGAAGCTGGTCTTTCAACGCGGTGGAAATCATGGCGTCAAATTCCCTTTGGCGTTCGACCCATTTCTGCAAAACGGGATCGGTGGCCGTCATCGCTAATGCTTCCTGAAGCTGCGGATCGGTTTGATTAGTGCTCTCACCCCGATATGCCGAAAGAACAAAACGTGCCTCGGTGCTATTCATCACGCAGTCCTCCTTG
>JBDTJR010000019.1:0-6380 GCA_039935735.1 Chthoniobacterales bacterium
TGGAGATTCTCGATTTAAAGCACACGGAGCTGCCGCCCTGCGATGGACACACCAGCTACGGCCATGAAAATGTCGCCAAGGTTTCTGAAATGGTGAAACGTGCCGATGGTATTATCCTGGCGACTCCTATTTATAATTACAGCATTAACTCTGCGGCCAAAAACCTGATCGAGCTCACCGGTCGCCAATGGGAAAATAAAGTCGTCGCCTTCCTTTGCTCCGCAGGCGGCGAAAGCAGCTACATGTCGATCATGGGTATTGCGACAAGCCTCATGTTGGATTTTCGATGCCACATCATTCCCCGCTTTGTATACGCCAGTGGAGAGTCTTTCCGTGACGGCGCACTCATTGACGAAGAGATTGGCAAAAGAATTTCACACCTCGTCGTGGAAACACTCCGTGTCAGCCGCGCGTTGAAAGTTAGTTAAGTGACTCCAGCAGCAGTGTTGCCAGACTCTGTGTCGCGTCGTCGAGTTCTCCCACCGCTTTCTTGAGCATATTGGGATTACGCTGCTCGATGGCCTCACGAACACGCAGACGTATATCTTCAATATTCGACTTCTCGGATTCACTCAGAAGATGACCTACCCGTAAAATTCCCATTTCGACTGCTGGCAACATCTCCTCAGCTTTCAACTTCGCTTCGGTAAAAATTCGGTCACTCATGTCTTCAAATGCATGCTCGACTGACTCACCGATCATTTTCTCAACTTTTGCATCCGCCACATCGATCACGCTACGGATCTCAACGGTCTTTTCTTCCTGAGTTGCAGTATCCCGCGCCAGCACATGAAGAATGCCATCCGCATCGATTTCAAATTGCACCCCCACCCGCGCTTTTCATTTCGGTAACGGTGCAAAAGGAATCATTAGCTCACCCAGCTTCCAATTGTCTTTCGCCATTTCGCGCTCGCCTTGCAAAATCGAAATCTGCATTCCTGATTGTCCCGCCACGGCATTCGTAAACATTTCGCCGGCTTTGGCCGGTATTGTCATATTACGAGGGATGATGACATTCATCAATCCTCCGAAAGTCTCGATACCCAGCGAAAGCGGAGTCACATCCAACAACGTGATATTTTGTAACGAACCGTCAAGAATCCCTGCTTGGATCGTTGCCCCAAGAGCGACGGCTTCATCCGGGTGCTGTGTCATATTCGGAGGCTTGCCAAAGACATCATGGACCAGCTGCTGCACCGCAGGCATACGTGTTGAGCCTCCGACAAGAATTACTTCATTGATCGCATCCGGTGTCAGCCCCGCATCATGTAACACTCGTAGACAATGCTGCCGAGTCGGGTTCAAGATTGGAGCGGTCAGCGTATCCAGTTCTTCGCGACTTAATGTGAGCTCAGCACTTTTCGTTCCTTCCAAAAACGGAAGCAAAATTTCTGTGGACGCTTTGGCACTCAATTCACACTTCGCTTTTTCTGCCGCATAGCGCAGTTGCTCAATGACCTGAGGAGAAGCATCTTGAATTTCCAGTTTCTCACACAGATATTTCACGACGACACGATCCAGATCGTCACCGCCAAGGTGTGTATCTCCATGTGTTGCCAGCACTTCGAATACGCCATGATTTAATTCGAGTATCGAAATATCAAATGTCCCGCCACCAAGGTCATAAACCGCTACCTTCGCCTGCTCACCAAGGCGATCGAGCCCGTAGGCCAGCGCAGCAGCAGTCGGCTCGCTAAGAATGCGCTCCACGGTTAATCCCGCAAGTTCGCCTGCGCGTTTGGTAGCTTCTCGTTGCGCATTATTAAAATAAGCAGGCACCGTAATGACGGCACGATCCACGGAAGTTCCTAAAGCAAGCTCCGCATCTGCCTTCAATTTCTTGAGCACCTCTGCCGATACTTCTTCCGGCAAAAGCAACTTATCTTCAATTTGCACGCGCACAGGAGCCCCTGGCGTTTTGTCCAAACGATATGGAAGATTCTCCTTACAATTTTCGCCGCGAACACCCATCAAGCGCTTTACCGAGGCGATTGTCGCTTCCGGCGAAATGCCACGATAGCGCAAAGCTTTCTTTCCCACCACAGCATCTCCACCCGCAGGATAATGAACTACCGAGGGTGTCAATCGTTCCCCTTCGCGATCCGCGATTAGAATGGGAAATCCCGCGTCAATCGCGCCAATCAGCGAGTTTGTGGTGCCAAGATCAATGCCTACGATCATCGGAAAACCCTATCGGCTTGTAAGAGGAATGCCAAGAGCACAGGGCGATTAGTCTAAGAAGCAGAAAGTTGAAATTTCTGCTCCCGTAAATTTTTCAGCCAGCGATCTGCATAAGCGAAATCAGTAGCAACGGCGCTAAGGCTGATTGCCTCTTTCTTATCCCGGCTTACATCCAGTTCTTTCAGTTGTTTGGTCAATCCGCGTTTCCAATGTTCGACTGCTGCCTGCGCGCTATCGATTTCCGAAATAATCTCCTCACATTCCGCGAGCAGTGACGTGCGCACAATCTCGGAGGATACCTCTTTCAGTTTCGTAATCCATTGCTTCGCCTCTTCAAGCGTGCGCGCCGTGGTTTGAAAAAGATCAATTCTAGAAGGCAGCGATTTGGTATCTCCGTTCTGACCGGGATATTCGAGATCAATGAGAGTTCGAAGACGTAGCGCTGGATCGAGAAGTTTGCGATATGCGGTATTTAAATGCACAAACTCAGCCGTGTCGCCATGTACCGCATCGGGATGCAAGGCCTTCGCCTGCGCATGATAGGCCTCTTTTAATTCCTCTTCGGTGAAGTAGCATCGGCGTTCGACACCAAGAGTTTTAAAAGGATCAGACATTTGTAGAAATTTGTTATGCTGAAAAACTTTCCCCGCACGAACAATGTGCTTCGGCATTCGGGTTTGTTACCTTAAAGCCACCTTTTTGCAGGTCATCGCTGTAGTCCAGTTCTGAGCCACTTACAAACAGCGCACTTTTCGGATCCACCACGACATTCACGGCATTCGACACGACAAGGATATCACGATTAGCAGGCCCATCTACCAGATCCATCTTATATTGAAGGCCGGAGCAGCCGCCGCCGATGACTGCGACACGAAGCGCCCCCTCAGCACGACGCTGGCGTTCGAGCAGAGACCGCAGCTTCGTGCTTGCAGCGTCCGTCACGCGGATCAGCTTTTCGTTGCCGATTTTATACTGAACAGGTGCTTCGGTTGACATCTTTCCCCAAAGATTGCCTCGTCTGTCCTCTGATGCAAGCCAACTCAACAGAATAGGCTTTCAAATGTTCCAAATTTGTTGCAACTTAGCTCTACCACACCCCCAAAAATGTCGGCATGAATACCGCTGGGCGACGTTCTGCCTCGCATTATGTCAAATCTCAAAATTTTGCCTAAACACATGTTTGGAAAGAACAGGAAGTTCCTCAACCACCGCGTGGCCAAGCTGACGACCGCGAGGGCCAAGTCGATGATCCAGCTTGCCGATGAGGCGGGCCATATCCGATTTGTCAGTCCTCAGGAATGGGAAGAAACCATTTTGCCGCAGGGCATCAGGACCGCATGGAATAATCCAGACCATCTGGCAGTTTTTATCCTTAAGGCTATACAGATCAGTTTTCACAGCGAAATGCTCCAACCTGCGGAACGTCTCCGGTCTATTGATAAAAATAGCGCACGGAGCGCCTATATTCTCGCAATGGTTTATATCAAACTTCAACGCACTCAAGACGCGGAGCACGTTCTTCTGGAGGAAGCTTTACGCGAACAGGACTCCCACCCTGGACTTATGGAAATTACGGAAACAACGGAGATGTCACGAGATGAATTTCCCCGGGCTCGATACGAATAAGCCGGCCTTTATATAATATCCCGATCGCCTGCTTAAAGGCGGTTTTACTCACGCTGAAAGTCGCACGGATTTCCGCTGGGCTGCTCTTGTCATGCAAGGGCAACGTGCCACCTGCATTTTTTAAAGTCTCGAGAATTTGCTCGGTGAGCGGCTTGATCCGGTTAAATCCCGTCTTATCCAGAGCGAGGTCAATTTTTCCATCGGGTCGTACACTACGGACAAATCCCTCCACGTGCTGGCCGATGGCAAGCGAATCAGCGAGTTCTTTGTGATAAAGCAACCCCCGGTATTTATTGTCCACGATGGCATTGAACCCCAGTGGTGATTCGTCCGTAATAATCAGTTTTACGGGCTGGTTTCTAATATAAGAAGGCGTCTTGTCACACCACTTGGTTAGTCTCGAACTTGCAACGATGCGGTTCGATTTCTCATCCAGGTGGATATAAACCACGACCCAGTCTCCCTCGCTGCGAAAGCCTCCGAGCTCTCGAATGGGAAGCAGGAGATCCTTTTCAAGACCCCAGTCAAGAAATGCCCCGATGCGTGGCTGCATACTCACGACACGCAAGGCCGCAAAATCTCCCACCATCGCACGTGGTGTTTCCGTCGTCGCCACCAGGCGATCTTCCGAGTCGCGGTAAATAAACACATCCAGTTCGTCGTCTGGCTTTGCGCCTTTGGGAATATAACGTCCCGGTAGCAGGATTTCCCCGTGTTCCCCACCATCCAGATAAAATCCCGATTGCGTTTCCCTCACCAACTTCAGGAGGTTTCGTTTGCCAATAAGCGCCATAGGGCCGGATCATGCCTTGTGAAGCGCGCCGGGGAAAGCAATTCGTTTGCACGGAGGTTTGTCAATGTATCCCCTGTACGCTAATACTCCTCCATGGCCGTCATAGTAAATGCTTCCACCCTTCAGCGAATGCAGAGCCTTGGCGTTCGTCGCGAAGACCTTGTGGAGTCGTTTTCACGCGCCAGTGGACCTGGAGGACAGCACGTCAATAAGGTCAGCACCGCAGCCACGATTCGCCATGAGCCTACAGGGATTATGATTACGGCTTCAGATAGTCGTTCCCAATCCATGAACCGCCAGCTTGCCCTTCTGCGGCTGCTTGATGAACTGGAACGGCGAAAACTCGAAAAGCGTCAATCCCGTCTCGCCGAGGCCGCAAAAACCCGGCGCCAGAAAGCGCGGAGATCCCGTTCGACAAAAAGAAAAATCATGGATAACAAACGGCACCGTGGAGAGACGAAGCAACTCCGCGGTAAAGTCTCCCATTAGTTTCTCAGAAATAGCTTAGGCCATCTGCGCCGCATCCATCTCAATGGTCTCATCACTCACGTGATCGCCATTCGTTCCCGGCAGCTTAGGCACAAAGGAATACGTCGGATCTTTGCGTTGCAGTTCGATAATGGGAATCATCTGCTTCCATGTCGCCCACAGGCCATGCGTCACGGGAGGCAGGTCGCGCTCGATGGCCGTGCGCAATTTGCTAAGATTGTAGAAAGGCACTGCGGGAAACATATGATGCTCCACATGGTATTGCATGTTCCAGTAAAGGAACGCAGGAAGCCAGCTACAGGTATAGCTACGGCAGCACAGGCGGAAGTCCGGCACGTTGGGAGTCATCCCGAAATGCTGGGGCGCTGCACAAAGTGTCGTTAGCCAGCCCGAATAAAATACGCCGAATGTGAAGAGCACGATGAGGAACCAGTGGCCGGTCACGATAAAAAGTATTGCGAGCGCAAGTTGACCGAAAACCACGATTCGCGCCCAGCGGCGATGTTCGGCACGAAGTGCTGTATTGCTTTCAGGAATTACTTTATTCATCCACTTCGCAGGAAAAACCCAGTCTCGGAATTCCCCACATGCCGCATATACCCAGCCGCGCAGATGCGTGAAAATCGCATACGGATCAAAAAAGATTCGAGCCAATACAAACTTCCAGGTTCCCCAGCCCAACTCCGCAGGAAGCTCTACTTCACCATCATGATCTTTATGGACCGTAACCTGGTGATGCTTCACATGACTGACACGAAAGCCCACATAGTCGCTCCAGCTCAAAAAGGAGAATACTTTAAGGAAAACTTCGTTCAAAGCCTTGGTTTTAAAAGGCGTCTTATGCCCAAGTTCATGCACGGGGCCACCGAGGCCAAGAAAGCTCGTGCAGGTGCCATGAACAAACAATGCCAGCAACAATAGCGGGAGCGCCCAATGCCAGTTCGTCGCATGGACATTTTCATACGCCAGATAGCCAAGCGTAGTAGTCCCCGCGAAAAGGATAAGCTGAGGGATAACCTGGAGGTATGCACGGGCATTACTGCTCTTCATCAGCTCGCTCATGATCTTTTTGTCTATCTTACAGCGGTACCAGTTGATCTTAATTTGCTCATTCATCGCATT
Organism: Chthoniobacterales bacterium; assembly: GCA_039935735.1. Classification (GTDB taxonomy): domain Bacteria; phylum Verrucomicrobiota; class Verrucomicrobiia; order Chthoniobacterales; family JBDTJR01; genus JBDTJR01. Next base: position 6,212 of record JBDTJR010000019.1, read on the forward strand.
ACAAACCTACCATAAATCCGGAAAATCAAAATGATTCAAAGAGAACAAAACATATCTAAAGCGATTTTATTTGAATTTCTTCGCTCCTGAGTATGAAATTATCGTATGCCTCGTCCCAAAAGGAAGATTCTGGAAAATAACGAGTTTTCGGCATCCCGAACCCGGGTTA
>JBDTJR010000020.1:0-6108 GCA_039935735.1 Chthoniobacterales bacterium
TTCCAAAAAAGACATAGCGCTCTACTTGCGGGCTTTCAAATTCATGCTTCAGGCACGAATTGCCGAAGACAAGCTGGCCAGCTTGTACCGGGCCGGTAAAATTGTGGGCGGCGTATTCCTTGGCAAAGGCCAGGAGGCTCTAAGTGCTTCTCTGGGCGTTAACTTACGTAAGGGCGATGTCTTTGCGCCTCTCATCCGCGATCAGGCAGGACGTCTGGCTTTTGGGGATACCATTCTCGATACTTTTCGCACTTATCTCGGCTCTGCCCTCGGCTCCATGCGTGGGCGGGATGGGAATATCCACCGAGGTCGTCCTCAGGAAGGCTATTACCCGATGATCAGTCATTTGGGCGCGATGGTTTCTCTGGTCAGTGGCGCGCTGATGGCACGCAAATTTCGTGGTGAAACCGGAATGGTTGGCGCGACCTGCCTCGGCGACGGTGGAACATCCACGGGTGCTTTTCACGAGGGATTGAATATCGCCGCTGTTGAAAAACTTCCCCTGGTTCTCGTTATTGCGAATAATCAGTATGCCTATTCCACGCCGAATACCCGCCAGTTTGCCTGTAAGGAACTTGTGGATAAAGCCATCGGCTACGGTGTGCAGGGTCACGATGTCGATGGCACGAGTCTTGCCGAATGCATGAGAGTCGTCGGCGAAGCCGTAGAATCCGCGCGCAAAGGAGGTGGGCCACAAATCGTCGTCGCTAAATTATTGCGCCTTGTCGGTCACGGTGAGCATGACGATGCCGGTTACATCGATGTGAATCTGAAAAAAGCCTCCGTCGGTCAGGATTGTCTCGTCCTTGCGGAAAAATATATCCTCAATCAGGGTTTTGCCACGGCGGAAGAAATTAAATCCTGGAAGGCGGAGATCAGCGAGGAAGTCGAAAGCGTCGCGGCCCGTGTTCAACGCGAGCCTCTTCCCGATCCCGAAGGGGAAGAATGGACGGCAATCTCCACTGAAACCCTTCGCGAATCCATTTAAGCAGCCATGAGTATCACTTATCTTGAAGCCATTCGGGAAGCTCAGGCGCGCGCGCTTGCGGAAGATCCCCGTGTTTTTATTTATGGCCAGGATGTCGGTGCTTTCGGCGGTGCTTTCAAGGCGACGAAGAATCTTCTTAAGGAATATCCCGGCCGCGTTCTCGATTCACCATTGAGTGAGGACGGTATTGTCGGCGCGGCGATCGGTGCGGCGCTCGAAGGTATGCGCCCCATCGTGGAAATGCAGTTTGCGGATTTCTCCATTTGCGGGTTCAACCAGATCGTTAATCAGGCGGCGACGCTTTATTACCGCACGGGTGTTCCCTGTCCGATCACGGTGCGTCTGCCATCAGGCGGCACTGAGGGTGGTGGTCCTTTTCACAGCCAAAGCATGGAGGCTATCTATGCGCACTATCCCGGTCTCATTGTCATGACGCCGGCTACCGTGGAAGATGCCTACAGCATGCTTCTGGAAGCGGTCGCGATTGATGACCCGGTTATCTTTTTTGAGCATAAGTTTCTCTATTACCATCTCAAGGCGGAGAAGCTCCCTGAAGTTGCCGTGCCTTGTAATAAAGCCCGTGTCGCCCGTGCCGGACGTGATGCCACGATTGTTACCTACAGCGCGATGGTTCATGAAGCGCTCGCGGCTGCCGAGGAACTTGTCTCCGATGGCTACCAGATCGAAGTTGTCGACCTTCGTACGATCAAGCCGCTGGATACCGATACCGTTCTCGCTTCTGTTGCCCGCACTGGCCGCATGCTCTGTGTCGGTGAAGCCTGGCCATGGGGCGGCGTTACTGCCGAAGTCATTGCCCGCGTCGCCACGGAAGGATTTGGGTTGCTCGATGCCCCACCGCAGCGGTTGAATGCAAAGGATACACCCGTGCCCTACCATCCCCGCCTGTGGGGAACCCACCGCCCAACCGCGCAAACTATTGCCAACGCAACCCGCCGCCTCCTGAAACTTTAACCTCCACACTCACCTGTTATGCTGCAGATTCCGCTAGTCATGCCCCAACTCGGTGAATCGATCGCCGAGGCCACCATCGTTCGTATCGCTTTCAAGGAAGGCGATTCCATCGAGACCGACAGCCCCGTCATGGAGGTCGAGACCAACAAGGCCGTCATGGAGGTCACCGTTCCCTGCAAAGGGAAAATCGTAAAGATCATCGCACAGCTCAATGAGAGCTACCCCGTTGGTGCCACGCTCGGATACCTGGAAGTTTCTGCTGATGACGCAAAGAAACTGGGTCTCGACTCTGAACCCACCGATGCTCAATACGAGCCGCCGAAAAAAGAAAAAGTTACCCGCTCGTATACCGTAGAGCCGACGGTTCGCGGATTGCCCGTTCCCGCGCACGCTGAGGGCGCAAGTTTCCTCTCGCCGCGAATGAAGGCCCGCATGAGCGAACTCGGTTTGCACGCAGCTGATCTCGCTGGTGTCGCAGGTAGCGGCGCGGGCGGACGTGTCACCATTGACGATCTTGAACGTTTTCTTGAAAGCATCGAACGTAATCGCATTACGCCCGCTTCTTCCATGCGTGTTGCCGTGGCTGATGCCATGCGCCGTAGCTGGACTCGACCCCTTGCAACCGTTGTTCTTCCCGTGCAGCTCGATAAGATGCTCGCACACCGCAAACAGCAGGCCGTGAAAGCCGGTCCGGCCCTGTATGCCCTTCGCGTGCTCGCTATGGCACTTTCCGAAAATAGCGCCATCGCCGGACGACTTATTGGTGATCGTATCGTCCACCCGCGTGAAATTGATATCGGTTTCGCCGTCGAAGCCGAAGACGGTGTGCTTGTGCCCGTTATTCGCAATGCGGACGAATTCCGTCTCGCGGATCTCGTCGAGCGATACCATCGTTTAGTCGAACTCGCTCGTCAGCGCCGCCTTCCTGCCGCAGACACGGGAGGCTCCATCGCTACGGTGACAAACTACGGCACGTTCGGCCTCACGCTCGCCACGCCGATCCCGCTTCCCGAGCAAAGTCTGCTCCTCGGTATGGGAACCGGTCAGGTCCAGCCCTCATGGGATGCTGAGAAAAAAGAATGGCTCCCTGTCACCATGGCGCAATTCACGCTCAGCTTCGATCACCGAGTCCTCGACGGCGGTGCCGCAGGCCGTCTATTGAAACGCCTCGCTGAATTGTTGAACGAGCCTGAATCGTTGTAGGTGCCACTAAGATATATTTTAATTCACGATTACGAAGACGAGGTTTAGCTCTTCCTTCGCTCGCGATATGCGCGAAATACCGCAGCATCTTCCTTCATACGTTCCAGAATCTGAAACTTTTTAAGAATTGGTAAAGCGGCAACGCTTTTTCTCCGTTCATCCTTCAAGGCAAGGATACGGGAACGAAGTTCATGCACGGTCATTTCGCCGCTTATAGGATGATTCGCCAACTTATCCATGAAGATTATTCCCCCTTCAACGATAGTTTAAAGTTTTCCCATTTCTGATCAAGAGAATGCTTAATGAGAATTCTGTGAAGAGTGTCCGGATCATAGGCGTTCTGGTGCTCAAATTGTTCCAATCGGACTTTATCTTTTGGCCTTCCGCAAGCGAGAGCAATAGCCATAAGGAATTCAGGCATGAGGGCATAAGTGATTAATCCGGGTTCCAGTTCATGTTTGATCGCGGATTCCAGCGCATCAATTTCAAGGAGTGTAGCAGCAGGAAGAAATTGAACAGGCCAGCCTTCTATTACAATTTTGTCATTTTCCCATTCGGAATACCCCAGTGCTTCCAGCTTTTTAAGCAAGGGATCGATCGTAACCAAAAGACTGCCCGCGATCGGCTCTAAATGAATGAAAACATCGATATCCTCAGTGTTCGTAGGTTCAAGGTAGAAAAGCGCACCCACGGCTCCACCAATAGCATATTTTGCAATGACTTTATCGGCAACAAGCTGATTGATAACTTCGATGGCCTTCTTCGTGTTCACCTTGGAAATAGTAGTGGAAGTTTGGTTTTTACTCAAACTTTCATCTATTAATGAATCTTTGTTTTTCTCTAAGCATGAGTCACTCTTAGCCTGCTGCGTTGCTAAAACTCGGAAAAATCCTTTATCTAGTCTTTCGCTAAAGGTAAAAAGTAAAAGCGAAGGCATATTTGATTGCATCAATGATGAAGGAATTCCTGCCGCATAATATCTCTTTCAAGGGGGAGTTATTTGAGCGTGCCTGTGAGCGTATTGAGCAAGCTTCATGGTTTGATGAAGAGTGGATATGCAAAACCGGTATCTGGCCCGATTCCAATGCGCCAAAAGGTGTCGCCTTAAAACTTCTCAAACCACATTGGTCAAATGATGTACAGGACAGAATAGGGAATGCTTCCGGTATATTTTTCTCCATCTGGACGGATGAAACCAGTCCGCGCATCCTGCGGTACAATATACACGCTTTCAAATTGAGAGAACTCAAAGGCTACAAACTCGAAAGCCGAAAATTCGCGGAAGCTTTTCGAACTTCATTTTCAAAACTTCATCAAGAATGGCCAAATCTTCGTACGGACTTCGGCCCGCAAACATTAATGGAGGGTTTTCAGGAAAGGCCTGCTGACGCATTGGAAAATACAATCGTGGAATGGTCTTCGCGATTTCCACCGCTTGCAGATTTGATTGATGCATTATTAAAAACAAAAAAGACATAGTTATGACTGTACAGCCCCAAATTTCCTTCAAATCTGTTATGCCCTCCTGCGAGGTATCCGATGTGTCGAAGGCCATTGAATTTTATAAGGAAATGCTCGGCTTCGACTGTGTTTTTACAAATGGCAATCCGGTTTCCTTTGCCATTATGAGTCGGGATGGTGTCGAGATTTGCCTTGGCTCTCAAGGTGCTGGCGTACCGGGTAAAAACGGATGTTATATCAAACTATCCGGGGTGGATGATCTCTACGCAGAATATCAAAAGAACGGAGTGAAAATCGTTCACACATTAAAAACCGAAGAATACGGAATGAAGGAATTCATGATCGAAGACCTGGATGGCAACACGATCAATTTCGGTGAACCTGTCTAAAGGAAATCATGTTTGATCACATCGGAATTTTTGTAGCGAATACGGAAAAAAGTTTCCTCTTTTTTGAGAAGTGTCTGGCACCCCTCGACATCAGAATATACCAAAGGCAACCGGAGTGGGGTTCCATTATATTTTCCGGTAAGTCCGATTTTCCCTTCTTGTGGGTTGGACCTGCAAGCGGAAGCTACTATGGCACAAAAATAAGCGCCGCAGAAAATCGTCCAATGCATTTAGCCTTTATCGCTCCCTCCAAAAAAGCGGTAGATGAATTTCATCGTATCGGTCTTGAATTCGGCGGTGTCGATAATGGGACTCCCGAGGATGCCGGTGGTGACGCGTATCACGCATTCTTACTCGATCCCGATGGCAATAATATTGAGGCCATGTATCGGGAATAAGCCGAGATAGTAATGCCTTTCACCTTCTCCCATCCTGCAGCGGTGCTGCCCTTTAAGCGACTCACTCCGCGTTATTTAAACTTCGCTGCACTGGTAATTGGCAGCACGACGCCGGATATGGGTTATTTTTTACATGATCTGCGTTATCGCCATGAGGCGCATACTTTTGGCGGCAGTTTCCTGGTCGATCTTCCGTTTGGTTTGCTCATGCTCGCTGTTTTTTATCTCTGCCGCGGGCCGGTATGTTATCTCCTGCCTTTTGCGCATCGGAGGATTCTTTTTCCCCTCACTCAGCAGAAACTTCATCGGACGCCATTACGATTTCTCGTGGCCTGTCTTTCAATCCTCATCGGCACATGGACGCACATTATCTGGGACTCCTTCACTCATCCTTGGGGATATTTTACGCGACTATTCCCCGTTTTTAATAAGACCTTTCTTATAATAGATCACGTCGCTTTTCCTGGATATTTTGTCCTTCAACTTGCCAGTAGCATTGTTGGCGGGGTGATCGTTGCCATGGCCTATTGGTTTTGGTTTCGAAAACATCGGGCGCCCTCCAGTCCTCCGCAGCAATCCGATCTCTGGCGTTATTTGCTTTGGATCGTGCTACTGGTCGCTCCCGTCTTCTTCTCTTTGCCGCGCGGCTTGCACATCGCGCGGATTTTCGATGGCTATTTTGCCTTACACGTCTTTC
>JBDTJR010000021.1:0-7914 GCA_039935735.1 Chthoniobacterales bacterium
TCTCGCGGAATACGCTCAAATGGGCGCGCGTTTTGCCAAATGGCGGTCCGTGATCGCTGTTGAGGATGGCCTCCCAAGTCGGGCGGGCATTGAGTGCAATGCGCAGGTGCTGGCGCGCTACGCGGCATTGTGCCAAGAGATCGGGATCGTCCCCGTCGTCGAGCCGGAGGTCCTCATGGACGGCTCCCATTCGATGGCGCGTTGCGAACATGTGACCGAGGAAACCCTACGAGCGGTTTTCAATCAGCTCTACCTTCAGGGAGTGCTGTTGGAGGGTATGATTCTGAAGCCGAATATGGTCCTCCCAGGATTGACCTCCTTCAAGCAGGAATCGCCGGAGATCGTGGCCGACACCACGGTGTATTGCCTCCTGCGCACAGTCCCCGCCGCCGTTCCGGGGATTGCCTTCCTGTCGGGCGGGCAGTCCGGCAAGCTCGCTTCGGCCCGTCTGAACGCCATGAATAAGCGCTTCAAGGTCCGGGCTCCATGGGCGCTCACGTTTTCCTTTGCCCGCGCCATCCAGCAACCGGCGATGCAAATTTGGTCTGGTCAGAAAACCAATATGGAAGCGGCCCAGTCGGCGCTGATCCATCGAGCCAAATGTAATCGGGCCGCGCGGCGCGGCGAATACACCGCCGCAATGGATAATCTCGAATACCTACAATGAACACAAAACCCAATCAGAAATTCATCGCCGGCAACTGGAAGATGCATACCACCGCCGCCAAGGCCCGATTCCTCGCCCAGTCAGTCGTGGAGGAGATGAGCATGGAGCAATATGTCCGCGTTGCCCTCTTTCCTCCCTTTCCCTACCTGGCCCTTGTGGGACAAATTCTCAAGGGGAGCTGTGTTGCCCTTGGGGCACAGAACCTCTTCCCCGAGAAGGAAGGCCCTTTCACCGGCGAGGTCAGCCCTACGATGCTCCTAGATCTCGGCTGCAAGTATGTGATCCTCGGACATAGCGAGCGGCGGCAACAGCTGGGAGAGTCAGATGCGTTTATCAACCAAAAAGTACAGGTGGCCCTGGCCGCTGGCCTTGATGTTATCCTCTGTATTGGCGAAACCCTGAAACAGCGTGAGGCCGAGCAGACTGCTTCGGTGCTCGACCGCCAAATCATGCAGGGATTGGCCGGGGTGCCGGCGGCGAACTTGCCGCGACTAAGCATCGCGTACGAACCGATTTGGGCCATCGGGGAGGCGGGACATCAAGCGACCCCTCAGCAGGCCGAGGAGGCGCACGGATTGATTCGGCACCGCTTCGGACGGCTTTTTGACGAGGAGTCTGCTCGGTCGCTGGTCATTCAATACGGTGGTAGTGTGAAGCCGGAGAATGCGGCTGCGCTACTTCATCGTCCCGGCATAGATGGCGCGCTCATCGGTGGCGCGAGTCTGGATGCCGATCAGTTCATAGCCATCATCCGTGCTGGATTCAATCGAACCCCAGCACGAATGAGTAGAAGCGGTGTGACAACAGTTGCCCCTCTCCTGCGCCGAAAACAAAGCAACTGATCATGCCCCTTTTTATTTACCTCATCCGACACGGGGAAACCGATTGGTCGGTCTCCGGCCAATACACCGGGCGCACGGACATTTCATTGACCGCGCACGGCGAATCCGCCGCGCGAGAGGTCGGCAAGCGTCTTCAGAATGTTTCGTTCGCCAGTGTGCTCATGAGTCCGTTGCAACGCGCTCGACAAACCTGCGCGCTCGCGGCGTTGAAGCAAGCACCCGAGATCGAGCCCGACCTCACGGAATGGAGCAACGGAGATTACGAGGGCCGCACGCCCGCAGAAATTCGCGAGTTGCAGCCGCAGTGGAATTTATTCCGCGACGGCTCTCCACACGGAGAAACACCTGCGCAGATTTCTGAGCGTGTCGATCACCTGATAGCTCATCTCCGCACCCTCGATGGAAATGTTGCGTTATTTTCTCATGGGCACCTTTGCCGCGTCCTTGCCGCCCGCTGGATCGGACTGTCCGTCGAGCAAGCGGAGCATCTTTTGCTTAACACCGCTTCGATCAGTATTCTCTCTTATGAGCACGATTGCTCCGATAAACCGGCGATCACTCTGTGGAATTCTGCGGCCAATGAGTCGTTTAATCCGGTACCGGTGCCAGCCTTGGTTGAGGCGGAATGGACAAGATTATGAGCGATAGCATCGTAACAGAAACCTTTCGGGTGCAGCCGGGAGAAAAAGTGGATCTCGGCAGTCGGCCGACGACGGTGAAGCCTCTGTTTAAGTCGAAGAAGCAGTATCAGCACATGCTGAGCAGCCATATTGAGGAACTTAGCGCGCTGCAGCGTCTGCACTATTCGTCAGATCGCTCCGCGATGCTCCTAATCTTCCAAGGGATGGACGCGGCCGGCAAAGACGGGGCGATCCGGCACGTCATGTCGGGGGTGAATCCGCAGGGTTGCCAGGTTTTTAGTTTCAAGCAGCCGAGCGCCGAGGAATTGGAGCACGATTTCCTGTGGCGCACGAACCGCCATCTGCCGGAACGCGGTCGGATCGGAATCTTCAACCGATCCTACTACGAGGAAGTGCTCGTCGTCCGGGTGCATCCGAAGCTTCTCCTCAGCCAAAGGCTTTCAAAGCAATTGCCCGACGCGAAGACCATCTGGCTGGATCGATATCGCTCCATCGTGGATCTAGAGGCGCATCTTCATCGCAACGGCACCAAAATCATCAAGTTCTTCCTCCACTTGTCGAAGGACGAACAGGCCCGGCGATTTCGTGATCGCATCGACGAACCTGAGAACAACTGGAAGTTCAGCCTTGCCGACATTCATGAAAGGAAAAGCTGGTCGCTCTACATGCAGGCTTACGAGGCAGCTCTAAGCGCTACGAGCACGACTGCCTCGCCCTGGTTTGCCGTGCCGGCCGACGACAAGAAAAACGCGCGGTTGATCGTCTCGCAAATCCTCCTCGATGCCTTCCACGAAAGTCCCATGGCGTATCCGAAGACGAGCGCAAAACGGCGGAAGGAATTGAAGGCGATTCGCAGTCAACTCTGATGATGACCGATCTACTAACATCCGAAAGCGTTCTCTATCCTTTGCGCTTCGAACCGATCTACCAATATCGGCTCTGGGGTGGACGGCGTCTGGCCAAATGGCTGACAGCACCTTTGCCGGATGATGAACCCATTGGCGAAGCTTGGTTATTAAGCGACCGCGATGACCATCCGAGCTTAGTCGTCGAGGGAGCGCTCAAAGGTCGCACGCTTGCGCAACTCATCGAAGATTCTCCGGAACAGTTACTCGGGAAATTTGCGGGCTGCTTTCTCCGGTTTCCTCTGCTGCTAAAATTCCTCGACGCCCGAGACACGCTCTCGGTGCAGGTTCATCCGTCGGATCGAAAGACCGAATATCTTCCCAAGGGCGAAACCGGAAAAACGGAAGCGTGGGTCGTGCTGGAGACCGGTGTGCAAGGGTGCATTTATGCGGGTCTGACGGCTGACTCGACCGAGGACACGCTGAAGCAGGCGCTCGTTGAAGGAACGGTGGCGGATCGTATTGCTTCCTTCACTCCGAAACCCGGCGACGCGATTCTGATCCCGGCGGGGACCGTTCACTCGCTGGGCGATGTGGTGGTATTTGAGGTGCAGGAAAACAGCGACGTGACGTTTCGTCTTTATGACTGGAACCATGTGGACGCGAAGACCGGCCACCCGCGGCCACTCCAGGTCGAGCAGGCGCTGGCGTGCATCGATTTCGATCAAAAGGCGATCCGCCCAGTCGTGCCTTCCGTCGAATCTGAGTCTCCCGTGCTGCGAGAGCGACTGATTGCCTGTGATCACTTTGGCCTCTGGCGGCTTAGTGGAACTTCGCCTTTTACCGTTGGCAAAGCGGAAACGCCGCGCGTGCTCGTGTGCCTCTCCGGCGACGGTCACTTGGAGCACGATGGCTCTCTATTCGCCTGCGAAAAAGGAGATGTCTTCCTCCTGCCTGCGGTGGTCGGGGCCTGTCTCTGCCGTCCGACCAACTCCATGACCATGCTCGAACTCTCTCTGCCGGAAGCGGCCTAATATCATGAAGAAACTTATCGTTTTCGATTTGGACGGTACATTGGCAGAAAGCAAAGCACCTCTCGATGCCGAGATGGCCAAGCTGCTCGCGGCGCTTTTGGCTATCGTGAAGTTATCAATCATTTCCGGTGGAAACTGGCCGCAATTCGAGAAGCAGATTCTATCCAATCTTCCTCACGACAAACACCTGCAGAATCTAAGTCTGCTCCCCACCTGTGGGACCAAGTTCTACGAATACAAGTCTAGTTGGGAGCAGCTCTATGCCGAAGACTTCACTGCTCAGGAAAAGGAGAAGATCATCCGCTCGCTCGAAGATGTGAGCAACGGCTCGGGCTTTAAGGCTGCAAAGGTCTGGGGCGAGGTCATTGAAGACCGAGGGAGTCAGGTCACGTTCTCCGCGCTCGGGCAGCAGGCTCCGATCGAGGAAAAGAAAAAGTGGGATGCGGATTTCGCCAAGCGGAAGTCGATGAAAGTGAAGCTCGACAAACTGATTCCAGAGTTTTCCGTGCGCCTCGGCGGAACGACGTCCATTGATGTCACCAAACCCGGAATCGACAAGGCATTCGGAATCAGAAAACTCCGCGACACCCTCGGCATCGCGATCGACGAGATGATCTTTGTCGGCGATGCGTTGTTTCCGGGTGGGAACGATTACCCCGCGAAGGAGGCTGGCGCGTTATCCATTCAGGTTCGGGATCCGAATGAAACAAAGCGCGTGATTGAGGCGATCATCGCATGTCTCGGTGGCACGGAGGAAAAGCGATAAACGGCTTTAAAATGAAGCGTCTTGGTTTGCTCATGGAGCCGGAGCCAGGTAATCCGCAGGAAATTGAAGGCACGCTTAATCCGGCGGCTGTCCGCGGCCCGAATGGTCAGCTTTACCTTTTTCCGCGACTCGTCGCGAAAGGGAATTATTCACGTATCGGCATTGCTCGCGTGAAGTTTAATGAAGCGGGTGATCCGTGCGGCGTGGAGCGGCTCGGCATCGCGCTGGAGCCGGAAGCGGATTACGAGCGGCTGCCCGGCGGTGGCGGCGGTTGCGAGGACCCAAGGATAACGTATGTCGAGCCGCTTGGGCACTACGTCATGACTTATGCAGCGCTTTCGTCGAACGGTCCCCGGATTGCGCTCGCGATGTCAGAGGATCTCTTTCACTGGGAGCGAATTGGGTTGGCCAGGTTTGAAGCCTTTCAAGGTATCGATTTCATCCACGTGGATAACAAGGACGCCAGCGTCTTTCCCGTCGCCATTCCGAATCATGCGGGAAAGCTGCAACTCGCTATGCTTCACCGCCCGCTTTTTCCAGGCACTCGCCCCGAGGAAACTGTCTGCGAGGGTTCGTCCCGGGTGGTGGATCGCGAGCACGAAAGTATCTGGATTTCTTATTGTCCGATGCCACCGAAGAGCTTTGCAGCGCATCATCCCGGACTGTTTAACTCGCATCATCGGCTCGCGACTCCCGTCTCGCCTTGGGAACGGCTGAAGATTGGCGGTGGCACTCCGCCGATCCTATGTAGGCATGGCTGGCTACTCCTTTATCACGGCGTCAGCAAGTCGGCGGAACCCGAGAAAGACGGCCGCCAGCTCTGCTATTCCGCCGGCGTGATGGTGCTCTCGAAGGAGCATCCGCAGAAGATCCTCTACCGCTCGCAGGAACCGGTGTTGACGCCGGAATCTGCCGAAGAACTCCGGGGGACAATCGCCAACGTCGTATTCCCGACGGGGATTGATCGGCGCGACGATCTAGGCACCCCGGACCGCTTCGATATCTATTACGGAATGGCCGACAGCCGGATCGGAGTCGCGAGCCTTGACGTGCGGGAAATTTTGTCGCCAGGCGGACCGGCCGACGCGCCGGAAGCAAAATGTAACGCGCCAGGATTCGAAAACTCAGGAACGTGAAAGAATACACATTATGAAAGCAAAAGCCGACCAGCCCGAAGCTCCCGACCCGAAACCCAGTGCAGCTGCGGAATCGAAGCCCACGGCTCCCGCATCGAAGCCGGGGCCGAAACCCGAGGACAAACCCGATCCGAAGGATGATTTGAAAATCCTGCCGTTGTCGGAAGTGGAGAAAAAATTAGGCTCCTCACCGGACGGACTCACTCAAGCTGAGGCGCAGAAACGCTTGATCCAATATGGCCCGAATGAACTTACTGAAAAGAAAACGAATCTGCTGCTGAAATTCCTTTCTTATTTTTGGGGGCCCATCCCATGGATGATCGAAATTGCGGTGATACTTTCGGGTGTGGTCGGGCACTGGCCGGATTTTTTTATTATCCTGTTGCTGCTGGTTGCCAACGGCATGATCGGATTTTGGGAGGAACGGGAAGCGAGTAATGCCATTGATGCTCTCAAGGCCAAACTGGCGGTCAAATCCCGTGTACTGCGAGATGGAAAGTGGATCACTCCTGCCGCGCGTGAATTGGTACCGGGCGATGTCATTCGCCTGCGGTTGGGCGACATTGTGCCTGCGGATGCACGCTTGCTGGACGGTGACCCGATTGAGGTGGATCAGTCCGCACTGACGGGAGAGTCGTTGCCAGCCGAGCGCAAATCGGGTGACGCGATATTTTCCGGTTCGATCATCCGCCAGGGCGAAATTGGCGCCATGGTTTATGCCACAGGCGAGAAAACTTATTTCGGCAAGACGGCGCAACTGGTGCAGGAGGCGCACACCGTTAGCCACTTTCAAAAGGCAGTTTTAAAAATCGGTAACTACCTGATCATCCTGGCTGTGGTGCTGGTCGCGGTGATCATCGGCTTCGCGATCTACCGCGGAGACGCCATTCTTACGACTTTGCAGTTTGCATTGGTATTGACTGTTGCTGCGATTCCCGTGGCGATGCCAACGGTGTTATCGGTGACGATGGCGGTAGGAGCGCGCCTACTCTCCAGAAAACAGGCAATTGTGAGTCGTCTGGTAGCGATTGAGGAGTTGGCAGGCGTGGACGTGCTGTGCGCGGATAAGACCGGCACCCTGACACAGAACAAGCTGACGCTGGGCGATCCGTTCAGTTTGAATAATATTCCTCCCGATCAGGTCATCCTCAATGCTGCGCTGGCATCGCGTGCGGAAAATAACGACACCATTGACCTGGCCGTTCTAGGTGGCTTGAAAGACAAGGAGGCATTGAAAACTTATGAGGCAGTTCATTTCCAACCATTCGACCCAGTGCATAAACGCACCGAGGCCACCGTGAAAGGCCCGGATGGGAAAAGATTCAAGGCAACAAAAGGCGCTCCTCAGGTGATTTTGGAATTACTGCCCAATGCCGCAGAAGTGAAACCTGTCGTGGAGAAAGTAGTCAATGAATTCGCGGCGCGCGGCTTTCGTTCCCTGGGTGTGGCGAGGGATGAGGGCGACGGGCAGTGGAAATTTATCGGGGTTTTGCCATTGTTTGATCCACCTCGCGAAGATGCCAGAGCCACCATCGCCACGGCACTGGCAATGGGAGTGAAGATCAAGATGGTGACAGGAGACGCGCTGGCCATCGCCAGGGAAACCGCCAAAAAACTGGATATGGGTACAAACATTCTCGATGCCGCGAGCCTGGGTGATACGACAAAACAGGAAACCGCAGAGGTGGCCGATTCCATTGAGAAGGCGGACGGTTTTGCGCAGGTGTTTCCTGAACACAAATTTCACATTGTCGATGTCCTGCAAAAGCGCGGTCACATTGTCGGCATGACGGGCGACGGAGTGAATGACGCTCCAGCGTTAAAAAAAGCCGATTGCGGCATCGCAGTCTCGGATGCGACGGATGCGGCACGCGCGGCCGCAGACATCGTGTTGCTGACGCCTGGCCTGTCCGTGATCATAGATGCGATCAAGGAAAGCCGAAGAATTTTCCAGCGGATGAATAGCTATGCAATCTACCGCAT
>JBDTJR010000022.1:0-2991 GCA_039935735.1 Chthoniobacterales bacterium
TTTTCGCGGCGTCAATTTCCTGGGAAACAACCCCACGCAATTTAAGCAATTCCTCAACATCCCTGATCGTCTCTTCGCTATGCCATGCAGGATTTCCCGCAGGAAACAGCTTCAGATGGATGGAACCTTCCTTCTCGAAGTAGGACCACGCCTCTTCAGTTGTAAACGAAAGGATAGGAGCAAAAAGTTTTACCAAAGCATCAAAGGCAATACGCATCACCTGCTGTGTCGCCCGTCTACGCGGAGAAGAAGGGGCATCGCAATAGAGGCGATCTTTCGTAATATCCACATACAAGCTACTCAAATCGGTGGAACAGAATTGCAAAAGCGTTTGATACGCCTTGTGAAAATCGAGAGCAGAATAAGCGTCCCGGCACTCAGAGATAACCTGCTGAAGACGCGCAAGCAGCCAACGATCAATTAGAGTGCATCCCGCCAGTGCGGACATGTCTTCTTCGATACCATTACAATTTGCGAGAAGAATACGGAGCGTATTGCGGATACGGCGATAGACATCGCTCAATCTCGTAAAGATTTCCTCGGAGAATGGAACATCATCCGTAAAATTCACGCTACTCACCCACAGGCGAACAAGGTCTGCACCGTACTTCCCGACAAAATGCTCCGCGTGCAGCGGCTTCTTATACTCGCTGGATTTCGATATCTTCTTTCCATCAAGATCGACAACAAAACCATGCGTTAGCACTGCTTTGTAAGGAGCGACTCCGTTCATCGCCACCGAAGTCATAAGCGAGGATTGGAACCACCCACGATGCTGGTCCGTAGCCTCCAAATAAAGGTCTGCTGGAAAATGCAAATTCGCGTTGCGTCGCAATACCGCTTCATGACTGACACCGGAATCAATCCAGACATCGAGCGTATCATTACGGCGAGTGGAGTTTTCCGGCAAGCCTACCTTACTCGCGAATTCTGCATCACTCCACTCAAACCAAACATTGGTCCCCTTCTCTGCAACAATTTCCGCAATTTTTGCAATGACCACAGGATCAAGAATAGGCTCATCATTCGCGTCATAAAATACAGGCAATGGCACACCCCAGGTACGCTGACGTGAGATACACCAGTCAGGACGTGACTCCACAGTACCACGAATACGATTCTTTCCCCAATGAGGCAACCATGTCACCTTGTCGACTTCAGCAAGCGCTGTCTGGCGAATCTCGTCGATACGAATAAAAAATTGTGGCACCGCACGGAAAATGACCGGCGTTTTCGAGCGCCAGCAATGAGGGTAGGAATGTTGGTAATCCTGTCTCGCGAGCAACAGTCCCTTGGAATCCACGAGAGCGATGATGTCATCATTTGCAGCAAAGACATACTTGCCGACAAGTTCCGGCAATCCGCACTCAGGCGTATATTTTCCAAGATCGTCAACCGGCGACAACAATTCCAAACCATGTTCCATGCCCAGACGATAATCGTCTTCACCGTGACCCGGAGCACTATGCACCGCACCCGTGCCCGTATCGAGAGTTACAAAGTCCGCCGTAAAAATCGGCGATAAACGATCAAGGAAGGGATGCTTCGCAGCCGTTCCGCTCAAAGCTTTACCTGGAAACTTCTTTTCAATCTCTATGGTTTCGAGTCCGCAGGCTTGTGTGACAGCCTCAACAAGAGCCTCCGCTAAAATAAGCCGCATTCCCTGGCCATCTGCCGCGCGACGGAACTTCCCGAGCACGTAAGTATGCTCGGCATGCACTGCAATCGCGAGATTCGCCGGAAGCGTCCATGGTGTTGTCGTCCAGATTACGATATCAGCAGTTCCTGCAAACTCTCCGTTTGCCATGGGGAAGCGCACATAGATAGAGGGCGATGTCTTTTCCTTATACTCCACTTCCGCTTCGGCAAGAGCCGTCTGCGCGCCCGTGCTCCAGAGCACCGGCTTTCTACCACGGTAGACGAGTCCCTTCTCCACAAAACGACCGAAAGAGCGAAGAATGTCCGCCTCATAACCATGATCGAGTGTGAGATAAGGATGATCCCAGTCTCCCAATACACCAAGGCGGCGAAACGACTTGCGCTGTATATCAATATATTTGCGAGCGTATTCCTCGGAACGTCTCCGCACTTCCAGCGGTGAAAGCCCCGTATTCTCCTTCACGACCTTAAACTCAATCGGAAGACCATGGCAGTCCCAGCCCGGAATGTAAGGTGCTCTAAAATCGAGCATGTTGCGTGATTTAACGACCAGATCCTTCAGAATTTTATTCAGCGCCGTGCCCATGTGGACATCGCCATTGGCAAAAGGCGGGCCGTCATGCATTACGTATACAGGAGAGCCTTTGCGAGCCTCCTGAATTTTGGCGTAGAGATTCTCAGATTCCCACTGCTCAAGGATTTGCGGTTCTTTCGCGACAAGCCCCGCTTTCATGGGGAAATCGGTTTTGGGAAGATTCAATGTCTCCTTGTAAGTGCCACTCATAATGAAGCCTGCGAACTTAATGAACCCGGACTGCGAGGTCAACGCCGCTTAATATAAAGCGGCGCAAATCCCTCTTTAAGCCGCGGTATCATCCAGCCATTTCAGGAGCTGGGCGATCGTTTCTTCGGTTTCATCGCCCATATTGGAAATACGGAACGTCTGGCCCTTGATCTTGCCGTATCCACCGTCGATCACACAGTGATACTTCTCACGGAGACGCTTGATCCATGCCGCGACATCCACTTCCTTGTTATTCTTTACGCAGGTAAGGGAAAGCGAGCGGTAGCCCTCTTTGGCAAAAAACTCGAATCCCTGCTGCTTCACCCAGTCATGCACCATCTTATTAAGGTGCGCATGGCGGGCATGGCGTTTCTCAAGACCTTCGGCAAAAATATCCTCAAGTTTGGACTTCAATGCATAAATAAGCGGAATGACCGGCGTGCTCGGGGTCATATGATCTGCCTGGTTCTTTTTGAACTCCAGGAAATCAAAATAATACCCGCGATCCGAAATCGTAGCCGCTTTTTCAAAAGCCTTCTCCGATGCAC
>JBDTJR010000023.1:0-5070 GCA_039935735.1 Chthoniobacterales bacterium
CGGAACATTCCGGCGAAATCGTCGCGCTGATACGGGAGGATTTTCGCGAGTGCGGCACGGCGTTCATCTGTAGTCGTGGCGAGGATCATCTCGCGCATCGCGTCAATACGGTCGCCTTCGAAAAACATGTGCTCCGTACGGCAGAGACCGACCCCACCCGCGCCGAATGCGAGGGCGGTCTTCACCTGTTCAGGCGTATCCGCATTTGCACGGACACCGAGATCGCTGAAACGATCCACCCAGCCCATGAGCAATGTGAACTGGCGGTAGGTTTCGCTCTTTTCGGGAGGGAGACTTTTTTGCACCAGCACCTGGACGACTTCCGATGGCGCGGTCTTTACTTCGCCCGCAAAAACTTCGCCGGTCGTGCCGTCGATGGAAATGAAATCTCCCTCGTGCATCGTCCTGCCATTCGCCGTGAGCGATTTGTTTGCGTAATCAATTTTGATGTCATTCGCACCGCAGACGCAGACTTTGCCCATCTGACGCGCGACGAGTGCCGCGTGTGAGGATACACCACCGCGTGCGGTGAGAATACCGTCCGCCGCAATCATGCCGCGTAAATCTTCGGGCGATGTCTCGCTGCGCACGAGCAGCGCGTGCTGGTTGTTGTGTGCGCGCTCGACGGCGTCCGCCGCGTGGAAAACGAGGTGTCCGCATGCCGCGCCGGGGCCTGCGGGAAGACCGGTTGTGATTTTCTCCGCTTTGTCCGCAGAGGTTCTGTCAAAAATCGGCGCAAGGATGTGACTGAGCGAATCCGGTGGGATACGAAGCACGGCCTCGCGCTGGTCGATGAGTTTTTCCGCAACCATCTCGACGGCGATGCGGAGCGCGGCGAGGCCGGTTCTTTTTCCGCTGCGCGTCTGTAATATAAAGAGGCGGTTTTCCTCGATGGTGAATTCCATATCCTGCATGTCATGGAAATGCGCTTCGAGAATATCGCGCACCTTGAGAAGCTGGTCGTAGGCCGCAGGCATGTCATCGCCCAGCGAAGTCACGGGATTCGGCGTGCGCACACCGGCAACAACGTCTTCGCCCTGTGCGTTAATAAGATATTCGCCGTAGAATGCTTTTTCACCGGTCGCAGGATTGCGCGTGAATGCGACACCTGTAGCACTGGTATCTCCACGGTTTCCAAACACCATGGCCTGCACACTGACAGCCGTGCCCCACTCGTGAGGAATGCCGTATTTGCGACGATACACGATGGCGCGGTCGTTATTCCACGATCCGAAGACGGCGCCGATTGCACCCCATAGCTGCACTTTGGGGTCTTGAGGAAATGCGCGGCCCGTGCGTTCGTGAATCAAATGTTTAAACCGCTTCACGAGTTCCTGAAGGTCTTCGGTCGTGAGTTGCGTGTCGGAAATGTGGTGCTCGGCATAGCGCTCGTGCTTGAGTTGCTCGATGGCAGCCTCAAAAGGATCGTGATCTTCGCCGTCTTTTTTCTGCACACCCATGACGACATCGCCATACATCTGCACAAAGCGGCGGTAGCTGTCCCACGCGAAGCGGGGGTTGCCGGATTTCGCCGCGATGGTCTCGACGGTGCTGTCATTCATGCCGAGGTTGAGAATGGTATCCATCATGCCCGGCATGGAGTCGCGCGCACCGGAACGGACGGAAACGAGGAGAGGATTTTCCTGGTCGCCGAAGAACTTCCCGAGGGAATTCTCCAATTTACTGAGCGCAGCATCGACTTCTCCCGTCAGGTGCGCGGGGTAGGTCTGCTTGTTCTCGTAATAGTAGGTACAGACCTCGGTGGTGATCGTGAATCCCGGTGGAACAGGAAGGCCGATACGTGTCATCTCGGCTAGACCCGAGCCTTTGCCGCCGAGCAGAGCTCGCATTTTACCGCTGCCATCCGCATGGCCGTCGCCAAAATAGTAAACCATTTTGGGAGGGGATTTCTTTCGAGCCTTGGGGTGCTTATCGCCTTTTTTTGGCATAGGTTTTGGGAATGTCTATGGACGTTAGACACCACGGGTCGATTGCTGTCAACCCCGGCGGAGCACTCTTATAAAAAAGAAGAAGAAAAGAGAGAAAACCTAGCTTACCGGCTCGGTATGTGTAGATACGACCTCACTCAAAAGACGGTCGAACTCATCAAGACCCGTGCTGGGAATGATGACGGAATTCCGGCGACCATGGGCTTCCTCGGTAATTTTGAGAAACCGGCCACGATCATTTTCGCGAAGCTCTATAAAGAAGTGTTTTCGTTCCACCTGAAGCTCGCGAGCGCTGAGAATATTTTCCATGGTTCCTGCTACAAAAGGTAAGGCGCGAAACTGGCAGAAACCCCCACCCGTTCACAAGCACTTTATTTGCGGAAAAGAGGAGCGGTTTTGAGAAGGAAGAAGGGAGAAATCTATAATGGGTCAAGCCGGAGGTTGACCCTCCATTGAGTAATCCAAATACGACGTGATTTCACCATTGGCAATGGAAGGACAGCCTCTGGTCTGTCCCATTAATCTCTTCGTCTACTTATACTCCGTTCGGGAGATTTTCGGGCGAGCTTAAAGTCGATCTGGTGCTTGAAGTTATCTACCCTTGCGACAACGACATCCAACTCGTCGCCGACCTTGTAAACCTTCTTTAACCGGCGTCCGACAATGCGACCTTTAGCAGGGTCGTGGATATAAAAGTCATCATCAAGCGACGAAATGTGCACCAGGCCGCTGATGAGAAATTCGGGTAATTCCACGAAAAGGCCGAAGTTCCGAACATCGACAATGACGGCTCGGAAGCTCTGTCCTTTTTTCTGCGTCATCTGGAGTTGGAAATACTCCATTTTCTTCATGCGCACGGATTCTTTTTCCGCGTCGGCGGCGATGCGCTCCGTTGTCGAGATATGCTCGGCGATGGTGCCGATGTCCACGGACGAAGGGCCGATTTTTGTCAACCCGAGCAGACGTTCGAGCGAGCGATGCACGATGAGATCAGCGTAGCGACGGATCGGACTGGTGAAGTGCGTGTAGTCGCTCTTTGCCAAGCCATAATGTCCAAGCGGATCGGGTGCATAGCGGGCGCGTTTCAGACTTTTGAGAAGGCCGATCTTTATAGTGGCCTCTTCGGGGCTTCCCTTCACCTTCGCAAGAAGACGCTGCACTTCCGCACGTTGATTCAGATCCCCGATGGAAATGCCGTGGCCGAGCGCGAGTTCGCGAAATTCATTCAGACGCTCGGGGTCAGGCGTCTCATGCACGCGGTAAACGGTGGGCGTACGTTTCTGGTGAAGCTCGTGGGCGACGCATTCATTGGCGAGCAACATGAATTCCTCGATGAGCTGGTGCGAGGGATCGTTCTCGATGCGTTCGAGCTTGATGGGAGTTCCTTTTTCATCGAGCAGGATTTTGATTTCGGGGAAGTCGAGATCGAGCGAGCCTTTAGCAAAACGATTCTTGCGCAACAAAGCGGCGAGTTCCCATGCGACGTGCACGCGTTTCGCGAGCGCATCTCCTCCGGGCGGTTTCTGCAAAATCGCGTAGGCCTGCTTATAAGTATAGCGGTGTGCACTACGGATGATTGTTTTTGCAAACTTCGCGGAGTGGATTTTCCCCTGTCGCGTGATTTCCACGAGTGCGGAAAAGCAAAGGCGGTCTTCAAGCGGCTTGAGACTGCAAATGCCATTACTCAATACCTCGGGCAGCATTGGAATAACGCGGTCGACGAGATATACGCTGTTTCCGCGTTCGTAGGCTTCACGGTCGAGCGCCGTTTTTGGCCGCACGTAATGTGAGACATCCGCGATATGAATGCCGACGCTCCAGCCTTTCTCCGTCTGCTGCACATCGATCGCGTCGTCGAAATCCTTCGCATCGTCGGGATCGATCGTGATGATCGTGCGGTCACGAAGATCGAGGCGGCGCTTGATTTCCGAATCCGGGATGACGGGCGAAATCTCCTTCGCCTCGTCAATGACCTCTGGAGGAAATTCCAGCGGAAGCCGATTTTTGCGAATGATCGAGAGCATGTCCACGCCGGGCTTGCCTGCGGCGCCGAGCACTTCCACGATGCTGCCCTCGGGATTCACGTGACGCGATTCCCATGCCTCAAGGCGAGCGACGACTTTATCCCCCGGCTTCGGAAACACCGGAGGCGCAGGCATGGCGACGTAGAGATTGTGTACAAAACGCGGATCGTCCGCGACGACGTAGCAGAAGTTTTTCGATTTCTGAAAAGTGCCGACGATCAATTGATTCCCGCGTTCAAGGATGCGGATGACTCGCCCATGACGCTTGCGCATCTGACCGGGGCCGGACGCCGGGGACTCCCCGGAGATACGGGCAACGACGCGGTCGCCGTGCATGGCGGTCCAGGTATTTTCGGGCGATATGGCGAGATCGGGTTCGCCGGGTTTCTCGGCAAGCAAATGCGCGGAACCACTGGCGTGAAACTGGATGACGCCCGTCATCAGATCGGCCTCACCGGGAATGATGTAACGATCCTTCCGCACGCGGGCGATGCGGCCGTCTTTCTCCATGGTTGAAAGAAGATCGCGGAGGTGGTGTCTTTGAGCGGGAGAAATATCCAAAAGTTTGGATATCTCCACTTTATCAAGAGGGGCTTTTTTACCAAGAAGCTCGAGAATACGGCGTTGAAGGCCTGCCTTGGGATCTGAGGGGTTTCGTTGCCGAGGACGGGAAGGCATTCCATGTATCTATCACGCCACCAAGGAGGAACAAGAAAATGCTTGCCCCGACTTCAATCCAGTGGGATATTTACATTGTAAACACTATGTCCCCCCATATTTCAGACAAAAAGGCATTTACCCTTATCGAACTACTGATCGTCATTGGGATCATCGCCATTTTGATGGGGCTGCTCTTCCCTGCGCTTCAGGGAGCCATTAATATGGCGAAAAAGACTGCCGCGAAAAACGATGTCACTCAGATCGCGCAAGCCGTCACGGCCTTTGAAGCAGAGTATGGCTACCTGCCCGCCTCGCTGGATACCACCAATGGTATTTTGGGAACCAATATTCTTGGCCCTTTAACGAATAACAACCCACGAGGGATCATCTTCCTCGATGCCCCTTTCCAAAAGAGAGGTAAAGGCGGCATCACTACG
>JBDTJR010000024.1:0-2575 GCA_039935735.1 Chthoniobacterales bacterium
GAATGGTGTGAAGCTTGAGCGGATCAATTCCTTCATATTTAAAGTAGGCATACAGCTCTGCGGATTGCGGCTCTATCATGATGGCTTTATCATGCAGGCTCTGAATATCCTCCGCTTTATCCTGGCGGGTCAGAAGTATGAGTGGCGAGTGCTGGTAAATATCAGCCAGGATGACGACGGGTTTATTTTTGTTTCGGAGAAGAATAAGCTCCGAGGTGCCGACACCGAAATCAGCTTCTCCATCGAGCACGGCTTGCACAGAATCGTGGTCAGGCTTTGCCTCTACCAAAGTGACGTTAAGACCAGCATCTCGATAGTAGCCTTTTTCAATAGCGGCGGAGTAGCCTGCAAACTGAAATTGATGCCGCCATTTAAGCTGAAGCGTGACCGTTTTAGGAGCGTTGATATCAGGGGGCGGCGAAGCCATGGACAGCCGCATGCTTAAACATAATAGCGGCAAAATCAGCATCGCATAAGCTCGGGGTAGCTTTGGCACCCGTCTTTGATGGGATGCAGTCCCTTTTGGCTCAAGAATAAAGTGTATGAAACTAAAAGTTTTTTATGAAGAGGATGTGCTAATAGCGGGTCAGCAGGTTTTTGGCCGCCATTGACCTTTTATAAGAAGCGTCCGAGGCGAGTCAGAAAAACCGATTTTGCCCTGATGAAGCTTACCCCCGAGAAGTTCCACAGCAGCGATGCCGATTTCAGCGTTTTTTTCATCGATTCCGGCGATATAAGGAGTCAATTCATTAAGTTGCAGTTGAATGAGACGGGGAGAGACTGGAAGGATTTTCCGGCACGTTGTGAGAACCTGCTGCATTTCATAGTCGCGGGTGAGGAGAATGTCTGGCTTCCAACGCTTAAGCCAAGGGGTGAGATAGGCTGATTTTTCGGATAAAACATCAGGGATAATTAGAGGGGGAATTTGAAATTGATGCGGCAGACGGGAGGTCTGAAACAGGAAGCGCGCAAGACAGGTGGCGGAGGTTTCGGCATTAAAAACATCTTTCAGGACAAGGCCAATCCGGCGAGGATTGGTTTTTAAAAGTTGAGCCATGCAGAGGTCCGTATTGTGGTGAAAATCCGCGCAGACGTGATCCGTCATTGCAGGCGAAAATGGGTGATTTAGAGAAACAACCGCGAATTTCCTCCAGACACTCCAGTTTATCTTAACGCCCGAATCCGCATAGTGAGGAAAAAGAATGCCCTCGATGCCGCGATTTTGAAGAATGGAGGCAAGTCGCGTTTGAGTCATACCGGGATCATGGAGCCAAAAGGCATCGAGCTTATAGCCCAGACGTGTGGCCTGAGACTGGGCGCCTGACCAGTATGCACGGGAAATGGGGTGGCTTTGCCAAAAGTCGGCAGTGGTTTCCAGATTGATCCATGCAAGGACGGCTCCTTTGTTCTTAACACCTGTTTTGCGTGCCGCAAGCCGCTGAGCATCGACGGAGGGACGATAGCGCATGCGTGCAGCCAGTTTGCGGATAAGCGCGCGTTGGGAGGTTGAGACTTCCGGTGAGCCTGCCAATGCGAGGCTTACGGTGCTTTGTGACACCCCGGCAATGGTCGCAAGTTGTTTCTGGGTCGGTACGGAACTCATACGTATGAGTATCTGTAAATTCGACGGCCGTGTCAAAAGGATGCCACGTTACGCGGAGTAATTTTTAATTATGAGCACCGCATTAAATGAAGAGCTGCCTTTCGAAGTATTACGCAGGACGTGGCAACCGGTTATTAACGCAGCTGATCTGCCGATGGGTAAAGTTACGGGTTATACGCTGCTGAATCGGAACCTTGTGCTCGCACGTTTTATGGATGGCAAACTACTCGCTGCAGATAATGCCTGTCCGCACAAAGGCTTCGATCTAAGCCGCAGTGGAATTTGCGATAATACTTTGCAATGCGCCTATCATGGATGGCGCTTCGATGCGGATGGGGCCTGTGTCAATATTCCTTCGCTTCTGAATCCACCAGCGAACAAACTCGAGCTTTCGCATCTGCGCAATTACGCCATTCAGGAGCGTTATGGAATCGTGTGGGTGTTATTGGAAGGACCTGAAATCGCACCACTTCCCGAAGTTCCAGAACTTGAGAGGGACTGGACTTATACGGTGGCGGTGCCCATGAAGTTTGGAAACGGCTACCGTCGTGAAATCGAAAATTATATCGATATGACGCATTTTGCTTTTGCCCATCAATCGACATTGGGTGCGGCGGCGAGTCCAGTTGTGCCACCGATGGATATTGCGGAATATGCGGACGGATTTTTCATGGATGCACCCTTTCCTGCATTGGAGAGCCCTCACGAAATGCCGGGAAAACTGCAGCAGGCACATCGCCGGAGACTACGTTGTTACCTTCCAAATTTTAGCATAATCCGGCAGACCTTTGAGGATGGGGACGAGAGAGTTCTAGTCCATATCCCGAGTCCGAATACGCAATTTGAAAGCACCGTCTTCTGGTCTTTGGCGATATCGCCGAAATTTAACGGGCCGGAAGCAGCATGGCAGGTTGAGTTTGCAACCCGTGTATTGGAGGAGGATCGCGAGATGTGTTCCAACCAGATTCCTCG
>JBDTJR010000025.1:0-22349 GCA_039935735.1 Chthoniobacterales bacterium
ATCATTCGCGGAAACGCGGTCGCCGCGCTGGAAAACGTAGCGCTCTGGCATGAGCGTGACATCAGCCACAGTAGTGTGGAGCGCATCATCTTCCCGGATTCCTGCACGCTTATGGACTACATGCTCGTCACGCTTACAAAGCTCGTGGACAAGATGCTCGTCTATCCTGAAAACATGCTGCGGAATCTTGAGATCACGCGTGGACTTTACTTCAGTCAGTCCGTGCTGCTTGAGCTCACGAAAAAAGGCCTCGATCGCAAAGATGCCTACGAAGCCGTGCAGCGTGCCGCGATGAAGACGTGGAAAGATAAAACTCCTCTGGTCGACAACCTGAAAGCGGAGCCGACTATTGCTGAGAATGTTCCCTCGAAGGAAATCGACGAGGCCTGTTCGCTGGAACGTCACTTCCGCTTTGTGGATGAGAAGTTTAAGGCGCTCGGCATCGAATAAACCCCTCATCGGGATATCCCATGCAAATCCGTCGTCCTATTGATAAGTTGTCGGGAGTGTGCTGGCTTCCCCGGCTTATTGACAAAACGAATCATACCTACAAGGACACCCTTACGGAAGACTATGCTTTCGCATTTTGTCATCCGAAAGGTATCGACGGCGCCTTTCTCAATTTCTTTGACCTCTCAAAGGAAGATTTTCTGGAAGCGGTAAAATCTTCCGATGGCGATGATTCCAAAGTCGCCGAGTGGTTCCTTAAGCAACCGGGTGTGTCGGAAGAGAAAATTCAGCAATGGAATACTCTGGCTCCCACTCTCGGCGCAAAGGACCAGCCTATGCATAACACTTTTCTATGGGTGCAGAAAAATATCGTCAAAAATTGCGACGATCCCACAGTAGACACTATCTTTAAGATTCTGGATTGGGATGAAGGCCATTACCGGACCGGAAAATAAACTCCGGCACTTTCGTTAGCGAAGCCAGCCCTTGACCACAAAGTAGTAAAGGCAGAAGACACAGGTAGAGGCTACGATGAAGCCGACCTGCGGCAGGGACCATGGCCATGGTGCGCCAGCGATATTCATACCAAGCATACCACTGACTGCGGCAGGGATAAAACCGAGGGCACTGATGACGGCCAGCAAGCGCATAAATTTATTCATCTCGTAGCTACTACGGGTGATGTGGAGATCGATGAGGGAGACGATACTTTCCCGAAGCTGCTCAGCGGTGTGATAAAGAAAGTCCGCATCTTCCGCCAAATAATCAAAGGCGGCGTGATGAGCGGGTAACGTGCCGGGGAAGTGAATCTTCCCGGCTTCGAGGCGTTCAAAGAGTTCCTTCAATCTCCAAAGATCGGCGCGGAGACCGGTGACATCGCTTTTCAATGCGTAAACCTGCTGAAGCGTTTCAGAGCGAAATGCGGTTGACGGAAAATTTTCCAGACGTCGAAGAATTTGCTCGAGCCTGTCAATACGATCCTGCTTCCTGTGCAGGACGAAATCAAAAACGGAGTAAAGTGCGCGTAGATTAAAAGGAAGCTTTACGGCAATCTCCCCCGCTAGAAGATCCTCCACGCGACGATGAAGGTGGACATTCTCAGGACAGAGACTAACGAGCCCATGTTTATTGAGAATAAGCACAAGGGGCACATCGGAAGACACATCGGGGTTGTCATCTGGCGAAAGACGAAGCCAGAGCGAAACAAGAACCGACGGACCAAAGAAAAAGATACGGGGATAGTTTTCCTGCGCGACACAGGATTTTAAAATCGTCTCGGGAATATCCGTGGCCTTTGACAGCTGCGCAAGCTCGTTCTCACCCGCGCTCTCGGCAAGGTACCAGCGATTCGAAGGCTCGTTTGTCCATTGGATGAGTTCCAGCCAGGTGGTTTCATGAAAAACTTCCTTTTGATCCGGATTCGCCACGAAGACACGACTGGCTTGCGGTGCGGAGGCATTGGCGTCCGGTTCGAAATGCTCCACAACTACCGCGCCTGCGCGTGCACTCAGCAGAATACCCGCAATGACATTGAAAAAGTGAAGCGCAGGTGCCGCGACAAAGACATCCGGTACTGACTGGAGCAACGATGCAAACGCCACAATGATAATGAGCGCATATAGAATGCGCACCCGACTGCGGACAAAGCGCCACTTCGACTTCGCCGTAATGAAGTGCGTGGTGTAATCGATCATGAATGCGCCTACGACGACCCATTGTCCGAGATAAAGCCCGTTTGCGACTCGGGTGGAAACATTGAAGAACTCCGGAATCAGAGCAAGCGTAAGTGCGATCAGCGCCAAAAAGCCCATGATCCCCTCACCCAGCCAGCGATTGAAGCGGTGAAGAGCATCCATGCCGGGCGCGGTAGGAGGATTAGTGGATGTATTGGACATAACAAAAGCGGCAATAATCGAAGTGCAATATGCGCAATGGGAAGCTTCGAAGCAACTCAAAGGCAGAGAAGTTCACTTTGCCATCTTTTGCTCCTTTTCTATAAAAATGGGAATACAGTAGCATCTATACCGTGATACGTAAGATTGCGGATATTTTATGAAAATTTCGCCGACTACCAAGGGTGGCAAGGTAAGACTTTTGATCCTGGTGGCTTTGCTGGCGGTCGTGGGCTACTTCAGCAATGTGCAGGTGCTATATTACTATTTACGGTATTCGCCGCATGAGGGGGATATTGTTTTTCAATCGCTGATGAAGTGCGACGTGACGGATGCGATTGAGGGTATTACGCATTCGCCGTTTTCGCATTGCGGGGTCGTTATAAAAGAAAATGGCCAATGGGTTGTGATCGAAGCGATCATGGATGTTCGCGAGACCCCGCTCTTCTCGTGGATACTTCGCGGTCGTAGAGGCGCTTTTGCGGTGTATCGCTTAAAACCGAAATACGAAGCGGTAATCCCGGAGTTCAAAACCCACCTTATCGAATTCCTCGGGAAGCCCTATGACTATGATTATGAAATGTCCGATACCTCGATCTATTGCTCGGAGTTGATTTATAAAGCCTTCAAGAAAACGAATGGAGAGGAAATGGGGAAGCTTGAGAAATTCGGTGACCTCGACTGGAAACCTTACGAGGCATTTATCCGGTCGGTGCAGGGCAACAAAGTTCCCGTGGATCGCATCATGATCACGCCGAAATCCCTTTCCGAAGCGCCGCAGATCGAGAAGCAGCAAAGTTTCGGGTTCTAAATCCCGAAAAAATCGCTTGCTGAAATTGTATTTTCAGTATTTACTGAAAATATGGAAAGAGAAGACGGTCCCAATAACCTTAGAGAAGCCCGCGAGGAGTTTGTCTCGCAGTGGGGATCGATCGGGAGCGCCTGGGGCATCAACCGGACGATGGCACAGATTCATGCGTTGCTGATGACGAGTCCGAAGCCTTTAACAACGGATGAGATCATGGAGGATCTGCGGATCAGCCGCGGAAATGCGAATACGAATTTGCGCGACCTAGTGGGATGGGGCCTGATCCGCACGGTTTTGCGCAAGGGTGAGCGGAAAGAGTACTTCGAAGCCGAGAAGGATGTGTGGAAAATGTTCTGCATCGTTTCGCGTGAGCGCAAACGTCGGGAGATTTCGCCCGCTATGGAAGTGCTACAGCGGTGCAGCGAAAAGACCAAAGGATTGAAAAATCCGGAAGCGAAAGATTTTCATAAACAGATCAGCGCCCTGCTGGACTTCCTGCGCCTGAGTGAACGCGTGCTGGATACTGTCGCAGGATCTGAACAGAGCAAAATCGTCAAATTAGCTGCTAAATTCTTCACTTAAAAAAATTTGCCACAAACTTTCAATTGTTACTGAAAATACCAAAACAACAAAAACCAGAAAGAACCCGATAAAATGAACTACATCATTCTAACCTACAGCCTGTATCTCGTGCTTAACGTGGCGCTCACCATCTGGGTGGCAAAAACGCTTTCCAAAAACGGACGCGTCTTTCTGGTGGATTGCTTTCATCAGAACGAGCCGCTGGCGGATAGCGTAAATCACTTACTGGTAGTGGGATTTTATCTCATCAATCTGGGCTTCATCGCCCAGTTTCTCACGTTGAAAACGAATGTGATCGATCCCCGCGAAGTATTTGAAGCCCTCAGTGGCAAAATGGGAGTCGTGCTTCTTGTGCTCGGCGTGATGCATTTCTTCAATCTGCTGGTCTTAACAAAAGTGCGGCGCAGAGCGATCGACGCACAACTCCCACCTCCACTTCCTGCGCGGGGGCAATAAAGCAACAACCGGAAATCCCGTTATGCAACCCACAAATCCTACTTCGCCCGCTCCCGGGGAAAGACGAGGCCACGTGTTGTATGACGGGGATTGTCGGTTGTGTGTAACATTTGCAAAACGACTTCGCCTGACGCTAAGGAGTCGGGGCTTTGATCTCGTACCGCTCCAGAGCGAATGGGTTGAGGAGCAACTTCATCTTCCCGCTTCGGAGCTTCTCACGGAAATGCGTGTGCTGACAAAGGGCGGGAAATTGCGCGGCGGAGCGGAAGCGATTGTCTATCTCGCGCGCTTCGTATGGTGGGCATGGCCGTTTCGGCTGTTGTGGGCACTGCCTGGAGGAAAAACGATAATGCAACACGGTTACCGATGGATCGCACGAAACAGACATTGCACGAGCAGAACGTGTCCCCTCCCCCGGCGTTCGTCGTGGAAGAATTGGCTGCCCATGATTTTACTCACGGTTCTCGCGAGAATAGTGGGGCAGAATTTTGCTCCATGGATTGTAATGTGTATGGTAGCTGCGGCACTTTTGGCGGGGTGCAAATGGATAACATGGTGGGACGCCTATGCTGGGCTGCCGGATATCACGCTTCGCCGCTCGCTCGCTTACCTGCTGCTTTGGCCAGGTATGGACTCGCGGGTCTTTCTTGATCCCAAAATTCGCTCGGAAAAACCACCGATTCGGGAATGGGTATTTGCTTTTGCGAAGATGCTGCTCGGAATTTCGATCGCATGGGGTGTCGCACGCACGATACCGGTAGACAAAGTTTTACTGCGGGGCTGGGTGGGAATGATTGGCGGGATATTTGTAATACACTTTGGGATTTTTAACCTGCTCGCATTGGCATGGCAAAAAGCAGGAGTGCAGGCGCAGCCTCTTATGCACTGTCCGATCGCTGCTCATTCACTGGGCGAGTTCTGGAGCATATGCTGGAACCGCGGATTTAATGATGTGGTGCGACGCCATGTTTTTGCCCCCTTGCAACCGGCATGCGGAGTCGTGATCGCCATGCTGCTCACTTTTCTTGTTTCGGGATTGATCCATGAAGCCGTCATCTCGGTACCCGCTCACGGAGGGTATGGATTACCTACGCTTTACTTTTTACTACAGGGAATAGGAATTCTCTTCGAGCGCTCGACTGTGGGAAGAAAATTAAAACTACGCCATGGCGTACGCGGCTGGTGTTTTACTTTTATACTAACGGCGGGACCGGCCTACTGGCTTTTCCCTCCGGTGTTTGTGGAACGCGTCGCGGTCCCATTTTTAAAATTCATTTACGCTTTATGAAAATACTCGAACTACTGTTACTGATTGCGGGAGCCCTGCACTTTGCGATTCTTATTGCGAGTGCGCTGGTTCCTCATGTGCTCGACTGGCGACGTAATCTCGCGGGTCTTCATCCCTTCCTTCGGCGGCTGTTCTGGGTCTATGGCGTTTTCATCGTGCTGATGATCGTGGGTTTCGGAACCCTGACACTGCTCAATGCAGGCGCAATGGCCGAAGGACAACCTGTAGCACGTTCGCTGTGTGGATTCATTGCTATTTTCTGGCTCGCGCGGCTAGGCGTCCAAATATTTGTCTTTGATAGTCGCCCCTTTCTTACCACAGCATTTTTAACGATTGGTTATCACCTACTAACACTGGTATTCCTATATCTTGTCATCGTGTATGGCTGGGCTGCGTTAGCTCCAATTTTATGAAAACACCTGAACTTCCCACTTCCGACTCTCAAGGTATGCGATGGCTGATATGGGTCGGTGGTATCATCGCAAGTGATGTGATGACACTATTTCTCTATATAGGGGTCATTTGGTTTCTGCAATTATCACAGCTCCAGTTCCTCAATATTGCCATCGGACTGCCAAGTTTTTTTCTTGTTCCCTTGTTCGGCGGCGTGACGGCAAGTTTTTGCTGGAGACGACTAAAGCCGGGAGTCAGAGAGACAGCTCTCGGGGTATTGGGAATAATCGCACCAGGACTAATCGGCGCAGCACTTTTACTTAAAGAAGGCATTATTTGCCTACTTATCGTCGCTCCCATATTTTATGCGATGATTTTTACGGGAGCTCTGTTGGGTAGAGTATGGTTCAAAATCGATCCGACACGCTTACGTCTGTGTGTATTTCCACTACTAGTAATGCTTGCTGCCGGTGAACCGCTTCTGCGGGAAAATCAATCCAGTGTCGTCACGGATACAATCCTTATCCACGCACAGGCGGCAAAGGTCTGGCCGGAGTTAACTTCGTTTCCAGCTATTAATACTCCACCACAGTTCTGGATGTTTCGCATCGGGTTACCCTATCCCGTCGCCACGACATCCGACGGGGATTTCGTGGGCGCGGATCGCCAATGTATCTTCAGCGGCGATATGGTTTTCCGTGAGAAGGTATCGGTATTGACTCCTCAAAAGGATCTTACCTTTGACATTGTCCAACTTCCGAACCATCCCGAACTGATTGGCCATGTCACACCGCATCGCGGGCAATTTCTACTTCATGACAATGGAGACGGAACGACAACGCTGACCGGAAATACATGGTATACACTGCACGTACGTCCGCTCTGGTATTTCGATCTATGGACACAGTATATTTTTCGCGAGGTACACCTGCGGGTGATGGAGGATATACGCAAAAGAGCGGAGGGGGCGTCGTAGTTCGTCATGTTTTACTTCGTCGTCCGTCGTCTACGCTGGCTGGCACGGGTGCCTTCGTTGCCGCTTATTTTTGACAGCTTACTGCTCACGTGGGTGTGCGCCACAAAGCCTTCACGGTTGAAAGCGATGGAGATGCTGGAAGCCGAAGCATTACAAATTCCCGGAGTGCAACTTCGCGTGCATCGCTTTGGCGGCATGGAGTTTTTTAATACGGAAACGAAACGCGAGCTGGGACATCTTCACGGTCACGGCTTGCTGGATGTGCGAACTGGCCGCG
Source organism: Chthoniobacterales bacterium (assembly GCA_039935735.1). GTDB lineage: Bacteria > Verrucomicrobiota > Verrucomicrobiia > Chthoniobacterales > JBDTJR01 > JBDTJR01. Next base: position 7,123 of record JBDTJR010000025.1, read on the forward strand.
AGAATGCGCGGAAGCTGATCGCGGCGGGGCAGGTGCGTCCGCATCATATATTTCCAGACTCGGCATGGATTAGTTTTCCGGTGAAGTCGTGTGAAGATATTCCCTTTGCACTGGAGTTGCTTCAGATGCGGCAGCGCAAATTATGAAAATTATTATTCCAGGTGGGACAGGACAAGTCGGCACGGTTCTCGCCCGTGCGCTTCACGAAGCGGGACATGAGGTTGTTATCCTGAGCAGACAGCCCCGTAGTGCGCCGTGGAAAGTAGCCATGTGGGACGGTGAAACTTCAGGAAGCTGGACTGCGGAACTTGAAGGCGCGGACGCCGTGATCAATCTCGCAGGGCGCAGTGTGAATTGCCGCTATGGAACGAAGAACCGACACTTCATCATGGACTCACGGGTAAAATCCACGCTCGTGATCGGCGAAGCGATTGCGCACACGAAGTCGCCTCCCCGTGTGTGGCTGCAAGCCAGCACCGCTACTATTTATGCGCATCGCTATGATGCGCCGAATGACGACGTCTCCGGCATATTGGGAGGCGAGGAACCGAATGCGCCGGATACGTGGCGCTTCAGCATCGACGTGGCGAAGACATGGGAGCAAACCTTCAACGAAATGGTAACACCCGGAACGCGCAAAGTATTAATGCGGTCTGCGATTATCATGAGTCCGGATCACGGCGGCGCGTTTGATATATTGCTACGTCTGGTGCGCTTTGGTCTTGGTGGGCGCGCCGGGAATGGCAGGCAATATGTCTCATGGATTCACGATGTGGATTTTATTCGCGCGGTGATTTGGCTGATCGAGCATGACGCTTTTGCAGGCCCGGTGAACATTGCAGCACCGAATCCGCTACCCAATGCAGAGTTTATGCGGGATCTTCGCACCGCCTGGGGGATACCGATCGGATTACCCGCGATGGAATGGATGCTTGAGCTGGGAGCTTATTTCCTGCGGACAGAAACGGAATTGATTTTGAAAAGCCGCCGCGTCGTCCCAAACCTCTTGCTGCAATCCGGCTTTACCTTCCGTTTTCCCTTATGGGCAGCGGCAAGCGGTGATTTGTGCAAACGGTGGCTAAAAAAAGCCAAAAATAAGAGCATTTGCTGACCTGGATGACCATGAAGAACTTGAAAGGCGGGGATGGAACCCGCCTTTCATAGTGGAATATGGCGACCCTTACTTTGTCAGGTCGTCGTGGATGGTGTAGAGGAGCGAGTCGGCGGGGGTTCGACTGTCTCCACTGAGTTCCCAACACATCACACCACCCAGGTTGCTACTGCGAACGAAGCTGCTTTTTTCGTGCATGGATTGCACATCATCGTAGGTGATGAAGGTGCCGTTATTATCCTTCGCATCATAGACCCATGGCACCTTCGCGGTATCATCCCAATAGCGGACATAGGTGGACGGTTGCGACGCGATGCGACTTTCGATATCCTTGTAATCAAACATACCCGTATCATCAAAGCTTCCCATCGGAGCGCCATTTGCGGATTGATTGAGTCCGTTGTTACCCGATGCGACGTTTTTCCATGAGCGACCGTAGAAGGGAACTCCCAGCACGATTTTCTGCGCGGGAACTCCGGCATTCAGATAGTTACGGACAACAGCCTGGTCGGTGAGTTGGTCGCCATTAGCACCATAAAGCGCAGACTGGTGATTAGTCACATTTTCCCATGCGCCATGCATGTCGTAGGCCATGATATTGATCCAATCTACCGTCGACGCGATGGCGGAGAGTTCCATGTTCACAATATTCTGCGGTCCAGCTGGCGCTGCGATGGTGAGGTAGTATCTCTTGCCATCGGTGGTGCCAGCAGCATTCAACTGTGAACGAAGCTCCTGGAGAAGCAGGGTGTAGTTATGCTTGTCGTTCGGGCTGCTATGATTTCCATCCAGACCGCCACCACCGGGATATTCCCAATCGATATCAACTCCATCGAATCCGTATTGACGGACAAAGGCGACGGCAGAGGCTGCGAAGTGCGTACGGGAAGCAGCCGTTGCCGCGATATCCGAGAAGTAAGTGGAGAGTGTCCACCCACCGATAGAGATAATCGTCCTCACGTTCGGAAATTTCTTCTTCAGCTGGATGAGCTGGTAAAAGTTTCCGGCCAATGGCTGATCCCATGTATCGCCGGGATTGATCTTCTGAGTGGCGGCATAGGTATCGAAGAGCGTGACATCGCCGGTGGCGGTAGGATTCGCAAAGGCGTAGTTGATGACATTCAGCTGCGCGGCTGGAATATCCGTCACGTTGTAGTTGCGTTCATAAATACCCCACTCCGCGAAGTAAGCTACGATCTTCGGCCCACTGATGTCCGGGCCACCGACTACTGGAGTCGGTGATGGAGTCGCGGCTGGTGGTGGTGGACCAACGGGGGTTGCCGAGGGCGAGGCAACAGGAGTAGCGCTCGGAGAGGCAGAAGGAGACGGGGTTGGCGTCGCCGTAGGAGTGGGCGTAGGTGTCGACGATACCGGAGGCGTCGGTGTTGGCGACGAGCCGCCACCGGAGGATGGGACACCATTCACCAGAATATTGCCTGGAGGCGTTTGCAGATTTCCCGGAGAGGCAACGAAGCCAAAGGAAACCGACGCGCCCGGGGCGATATCCGTATTATAAGTGGCAGGAATTGCCATATAGGTGTTACCGCCTGAAGCGGTGACGGTGGCGTCCCATGCATCGGAGATCCGGGGAACCATGTCAAACTGCATACTCCAATTCGACAATGTCTGAGAGCCTGTATTTGTAAGGGTGAAAGTTGCCTGGAAACCCGAGGTCCAATCCTGGGTCACCGTAAACTTCACACTGACATTGCCGGACTGCACTGTGGTATCTGCGCTCCCCTGTCCTGCCGATGGAGCAGGAGTTGCGGTCGGCACGACTATAGGAGTCGCCGTGGGCGTTGCGGACGGAGTTGCAGAAGGGGTGGCACTTGGAGTTGGAGTCGGCGTAGGCGATGACCCAGGTGTAGGGGACGGCGTGGCCGATGGCGTAGCAGACGGCGAAGGCTGTGGAGAAGTTCCTGTCGCACTCACGGGATTTGCAAAATACCGTTGTGTCTTGGTGATCCACCAGAAGTCATCGGTAGGCGGATTTCCGGTGCCATGGGTGGAATCCCCTACTCCTGCACCGAAGAGAATCATGCGCACCCCGGCATCACGAGCCTTGGCAATATGAGATCCCCATTTCACGGCGCCGTTTTCCAGAGTGACATCGGTTGAACTGTCAAACTCGGAGAAATAATTCAAACGGTTTCCACCGACGAGGAAGCTGTCGCCATAGAAAAAATCAGGTGCGGAATCCTCATAGTGCGTGGATGTATTCACGAGGTCGGGGAAACCCGCAGTGCTATAAGGATCTGCTGCCTGTGTGGAATTGATACGACCCACGGGGATCTGCCAAAGCACGACGGGCAGTTGTGTCTGGGTGTGCATGGAGTTTGCAAATGCCAGGTAGTTTGACCAGTGGATCGCATTCCAGAACCATGTCGAGGTAGCAGGATCGGCGGATTTACCTTCCGCACCGGCATCGAGGCCGTATTTATCCACGGAAACAAATCCTGCGCCGTGCGTGAGCACACCGGCTTTGATATAGTATTGACTGATAGCATCCGCTTCCTTCGCTACATCTGCGCGTGTCTTACCCTGATCGGTGATACGGATGACCCCTTTCGCGCCGGTAGGAGTAGTCCATCCTCCGGGAGGCGAAGCCCAGAGATTGAACTGCCAGCCGAACCATGCGTTTGGCAGGTATTTCTGAACCGTGTAGTTAATCGCCTCGACAAGCCCCCTTACGGTATTTGGGAACTCAGGGTCGACACCATGCATCAGGATACCAGCGGTATAAGCACCATCCACGCGAGCAGCATATTGATCGGTCTGGCCGTTTTGCGCGAGGTAGCCAAGGAAGTCGGGTTCAAGAACAATACCGACCATCTCATCCGGCGCTTCACTGCGCATAAGGTCGAGCGCGAATTTCAAATCCTGGAAATAGCCCTGCATATAGACAGGGTCTGCGATGTGCTGGGTATCGGTGGAGTAACTTTCACCGCCGTCGGGGATGTTATACCATACAAAGAACGGAATCATGCCGAGCTTCAGACTTTCCCGCATGTAGGAGATGACGCGGGAACCGTCCTGATCCGACCAGGTGCGCCAGCCTTCGTTTTCATTTTTAGGACCACCATTCAGATAAATATAGCGGGCATCCATGCGGCGATTCTTGTCGTCTTTCGAGAATGCGCGCCAGAACGCGAGGTCGGAAGGCGTGTCTTCGCTGACTGAACCAATACCGATATACGGAGGCAGACCGGGGAGCGTCCCATCGGAGTTGCGCACACGCACCCCCACGAAACGCACATCATTATCCGCCGCATCCTGAAGCTGCAGGGAAGCGCGACCAGGCTGTGTGCCATGGAGACGGATTTTACCATTTCCCAGATCCTGGAAGGTAAAGACGGTGGAGTTATTCGTGGAGAGGGCAAGCGCCAACGTGCCACCCGCAACTCCAGCAGGGCGCGTGATCTGGATATCGGTATCCTTGTTAAGATCAATCGTGATCTGGCGCGCCTGCGTATCTGTATCGACGGGACTGATCTTCAATCCGCTTGCGCCTCCGGCCGCATAGGTCGCGGAATCGCTGAAAGTTTCCCCGGCAGAATTAATAAGCCCGACGACGTAGGTGTAAACGCCGTAATCGTGATTACCGACATGATACGAGCCAGTTTGCTGTCCCCCGCCCGCCGAAGCAACCGTGGTGCGATAGATTTCCTTGCCATCCTCAAGCACACGCCATGATGAACCGTCGTTCCCGCTCCATTTATTCCACTGGATGTCGTAACCGCCGGTGGTGGTCCAGTTTTTATAAATAGCCACAATCGGCTTACCGGGTGCTCCGGCTACAGGAGTTGCGCTAGGACTAGGACTGGCACTTGGGCTTGGAGACGGAGTTGCGGATGGTGATGGGGAAGGCGTTGCCGTAGGAGTAGCGCTGGGCTTCGGAGTAGCGGTAGGAGTGGGTGTCGCCGTTGGCGCAGGCGTTGCCGTGGGTTTAGGCGTCGCGGTTGGCTTTGGTGTTGCTGTAGGTTTTGGCGTGGCCGTTGGTTTAGGCGTTGCCGTTGGCTTAGGAGTAGCAGTTGGTTTTGGCGTAACCGTCGGGGTCGGCGTCGCGGTGGGTTTCGGTGTTGCGCTTGGTGCAGGAGTCGGAGATGGCGCGGGAGTCGAAGCGTCATGCAACGAGAAAGCAGGCGTGCCGGTGAAATTACCCGGTTGCGCGACAAAGCCGAAATTTGTAACGGCATTTACAGCAAGCGATGCGTTCCATGCTGCGCCGCTGATGATGTAGTGATTTCCGACGTGGCTTACGATGACGGCATTCCAGATACTGGTGATCTGGTTCGGCATATCGAACTCAAGTTGCCAGGCGGTAAGGGCTTTCCCGGTCGTATTTGTAACATCGACGCTGGTTTGAAAACCACTACCCCAGTCATTGGTCACCTGAAGCTTGGCTCCCGCAAAAAGAGAGCTATGTATCAAAAAAAGAACAAGCGCGAAAAGCGCCGTTTTTTGCAAGAAATGGGGTGCCCGTAAAGGGCTCTGTGTTGAGGTATTCTGATACATAAGCTTGGATATGAGACAGAAGCACGAGTCAATCTGTTCATGTTTTCTTGAACAAAATTCCACTTATCTTTGATTATAATATACTTACAAAAGTTAGTTCTTTTCTTCACAAGGAAGAAAAAGGAGGAGAAGAGGCTATTTAATCTGCATTAAATTTCCATGAATCCAGGAAGCTTAAAGATGCAGCCAATAACGGAGAAAATCAGGCCTATGGCATTGAGCTTCTGAGCTTTACTTTGTGACTTCTCAAAAGCTATTTGGAAATCGGTCAAATTCTCTTTTATGCCATCTACCACCCCTCTGCTAACCCGTTTCCTCAACTCATTTGCCTCGAAATACCCAGGGCGCCGGATGGCCGCTTTCGGGATAGCTATTGTCTGCGCGATGCATGTTACGGGGTGTGCAACGCCTCCCCGGCAGAAGCCCATCGATGCGCGCGCCGCTCAGGCAAATCAGATGCTACAGCATGCGGACCGCAAGCGAGCTCAAGACCCCGCACAGGCCATGGGCGTTTATTTAAGTGTTGCCGAAAAATCGCTCGCGCTAACAACGGATAAAACGGAGTCCGCCGCAGTAAGGACACAAGCCGAGAGAATTTATAATACTGCCGTAACGGATTGCGCGCTTACGCTGCAAAAGCTGAAACCCACGTCGGCGCACGGGAGTTACTGGACTTTCTCCGACGGCCATACGACCTACAAACTGCGCATTGCTTCATCGGGTGGCACGGGGGTTGAAAATCCCGCAAGATTTGATCGCCTGATGAATTCACGGGATGTGAAACGCAAACACCTTAACTCGGATACCGAGCGCGCCGGTATTGGCGGAACCCTTCTTGGAATACAGGACAGCGCAAAAACCAACGTGCCGCATCGCCCTCCAAACGGCTTTGCAGAACCTTTGACTGCCGTGATCGCTTTCGGAAAACCCTCGCATGGTGGAGATACTGCAGAGCTTTCTTTCTACGATCCGCGCGTCCGAGATCACGTCACGCTTAACAATAAAACCTATCCTCTCAAAGGAGACTTCACTGCGCCATTGGCATTCTTCCCAAAACCAAGGGGTATATTCGGCATTGTCGCAATGCTACGTTCCGATCGTGTAGTGAACAAGGCCGGGCTTTATTTTTGCGAACCGTATAATCCAAATAAAATCCCTGTGCTCTTTGTGCATGGCCTCATGTCATCACCTCACACGTGGATCAACTTTATCAATGAGCTGAATAATGATCCGGAGTTTCGCAGACATTACCAGTCATGGTTGTTTCTTTATCCCAGCGGCGCGCCGATTGGCGGTACCGCGATGAAACTGCGAGAGGATCTGGCAACAGCGGCAACCCATTATCCACTCAAGCACAACCTGATCATCGTAGGCCACAGCATGGGTGGAATACTCACGCGCATGCAGGTGACCGATACGTCGAACCGCCAGCTCTGGAACGGCGTCTTTGGGAAAGCCAGCGATCAGTTCTATGCAGTCTTCCCATCGAACTCCCTGATCAAGAAAGCGCTTATCTTCAAAGCCAATCCTTACGTCACACGAGTCATCTACATTTCCACACCGCACCAGGGAAGTGATCTCGCCACGCTGCGAATCTCCCAGCTCGGCTCCATGCTGATCCGATTGCCTGCCAAATTAATCAAGGCCCTTGATCCTCAAACGAAACAGGCCTTGAAAAGTGTCTCACCTCAGCTGCGCACTGCCCCGAATAGTATTCTTTCCCTGTCTCCAAAATCACCACTTCTCAAAACCTTGAGCAATCTTCCAATGACCGTGCCTTGCCACTCCATCATTGGAAATCGCGGAAAAGATAATGAACCTCTGGCAAAAACCTCGGACGGCGTCGTGCCATATTGGAGCTCGCATGTAGCTGCCGCAAAATCCGAGATTATTGTACCGACGGGACACGATGCGTTTAACAACCCGCGCTCCGTCAAAGAAGTTTTGAGGATATTAAAGCTGAAGCCTTAATCACGCATCCTTTATTCCAAGCGCATTGAGCAGGAAAGCACGGGCCTTTCCGTCGGGATCATAATCATGACCCTCGGAATGAATGCGGTGATGAAAACGTTCGCTTATCCCAAGACTACGATAAGGAGCTTCAATTTCCGCTGCGACTTTTGGAAATCCGTCTGGTGTAAAAACATGGTCGTTTTTACCGATCTCTAAAAAGAAGGGACGCGGGCAGATCATGCGGCCGATTTCGCCATCCAGAAATTGATTGGCGATTCCCGGCCATGCCCAGTCTTCGCCGCAATAGCGATACCGGTCATTTACCCAACAGGATGAAACCGCGACGCGGATGCGGGGTTCGATCGCGGTAAAAAATAAGGTGTAAAGTCCACCGTAAGAGAGCCCAGCCATGCCGACTTTTTGCGCATCAATTTCCTCATGCGTGCAGAGCCAGTCGAGGGAGCGCGTCAGCATTAATAAATCCACAGCCACACGAGAACCGCCGAGTTGACGAAATTTTCGATCCAACTCGCCTTTGTCAAAATTCGGTTCCAGCGCCATGTGCCATACGAATGCCTGTGGCGCAAAAATAGCCACGGGAAGGTGGCGGATACCCGTAATCATTGCTTTTTGATTACCCGGACCGTCTTCGCTAATGTCTGCAACCTGTTCGGGAGAGTACCATCCGCCGTGATGAGCAATGATGAGGGGATAATTTCCTTTTTCACGCGGAAGGAATAAAAGTCCGTAGCTTTCGAGAGGGCCACAAGCGGTGGCGTGAACGCGATAAATCCTTCCCAGTTCATCTTCCGCAACGAGTTCTGCCCGGCCCTGAGGAGTTTCATCTTTTTTGCGATCCGTGAGAGGCCAGCCAAGTTTTTCAATAAACGCGGAACGATAAGGCTCAAGACTAGCTTCGTAAGCTTCGCATGAAGACGTATCCGGGCGAAAAAACTCATTACGTGATTTGTCCGCTTTCGCGCGCTGTTCTTCAATCAGCGCAAGAACGCCACTCATTAACTTCGTGCGTTCCGCAATAGCTGCTTCCGGCGATTCTTTGTAGGGCATGCGATTTAATTTTTTAATCGTCTCGTGGGGCTAGGGAATATTTATTTTAAAAGGCGAAGCAGGCAAGCCATCTCCATTGACGAGATTTACCGTCGGGTTGGTTGCCCATGCGTAGCGCACGGCCTTCGGTGCAGGAATTTCCGCGCATTCCAATACAATATCGCCCTTCACAATCACAGCCGTGGCCGGTTTGAAAACACCGGCTGCGTCTCCGATTTCAAAGTTCAAGGGCGATTGCCCATCGGTTGTTTTAAGATTCTTTGCATGATCGAATTCCAGTCGCGTTTTGCCCTGATCGAATTTCGCACTGCGAATCATGGGACCATTCGATTCTATTTTCTGACCATAATCATTCGCGAGGGCAATACGGGCAAGCCGTTCCCCCACATCCTTTTTATTTTTTGGATGCACGTCTTCCGGATCTCCGACATCAATGGTGACCGCCATCGCAGTTCCTGGAATCGACAAAGCCTGCCGTTGGGTTTCGCGCATCTCGGTCCAATACTGGGGATTTTTCGGGGCAAAATTTGGAAGTTGCACAAAATAAAACGGGAGCCGGTCATTTCCCCACTCGTGTCGCCAGCTTTTGACCAATCCGGCAAACGCTATTCCATATTCGCTGCTGGGATTACCAGTGGCATTGCTTTCTCCCTGATACCAGAGAAATCCACGGATGGCGTATCCGACAAATGGGTGGACCATGGCATTGTAAAGCTTGTTCGGAGAAAAAGGATAATCCGCCGGAACAGGCGAATAGGGATGCGGAGGTGCCGGTTGACCCTCGGCCTTCGCTTTTTCCACGGCTGGTGTCCATACAAGCATATCGGCTTCATACTTCGCCTTTTTTGCAGGAATTTCCGTGACGTACTTACTCCATTCATCCTGCATCTTCTTTGTAGCAGGATCGGCTTCCATGGTTTGCTGATCCAGCCAGGATTCGATATAGGATCCACCATAGGCAGACACGATCATGCCCACGGGATTCCCGGTCGTCTCACGCAGCTTTTTACCGAAATAATAGGCGACGCCTGAAAACGTTTTGGCATTTTCGGGGGTAGTCAATTTCCATTCTCCGACCAGATCGCTCTGCGGTTCGATTGCGGGATGCCGCTGTACCGTAAACATGCGCAACTGGGTATCCTGCGCGGCAGCCATGACCTGCTCCGCATTATCGGTGAGTGGAAGGATTCGCACCATGTTTGACTGGCCCGAGCAAAACCAGACCTCTCCCCAGAGTACGTCATGAATGACTTTTTGAGCGCCAGAAGCATCGATGGTAATATCCGTATTGTGGCCTGCTTTTTGCGATGGCAATTCGACACGCCATTTTCCATCGACCCCGGCGGTGGTCGTAACTGGTTTGCCATCGACCGTGAGCGTGACTTTTTCATTCGCGCTTGCATTTCCCCAAATGGGTGTTTTCGCGCCAGCCTGCAAAACCATGTGGTCCGAAAAGAAAGACGGTAGTTTTAACTCCGCATACACATTGAAACTGACAGACAGCAGAAAAACCAGCGAGGCGAAAAGGAACTTCATAATTACAAATCAAACAAGTGTGTGAAGCTTTTGGCAAATGAAGTTTCCGGGTATTTTTATATTGGAGGGCGGACTTCCATGTCCGTCAATTTTTTCAGAGCAGTCACGGCGGATATGGAAGTCCGCCCTCTAATAATTGAGTAAACATCTGGGATTGACAGATTCGACAGGAGCGCGGATGAAAGGGGCTCATGTTTTCACGGCTTTCGGATAAATTGCAGGATGTTTTCAAGGATCTGCGCGGACAGGGCAGGATCAGTGAGGCAAACGTCACCGATGCACTCCGTGAAGTGCGCCTTGCGCTACTGGATGCGGATGTGCATTTCCAGGTGGCGAAGGATTTCATCGCGCGCGTAAAGGAGAAATCTCTCGGAGAAGACGTGTTGCGCAGCATTACGCCGGGACAGCAGATCATCAAAATTTTTCATGACGAACTCGTCACGCTTCTCGGTGGAGACAATGCGCCGCTGAATCTCGATCTCCCTGCGAGGATTCTCATCGTGGGACTGAACGGTGCGGGAAAAACGACAACTTCCGCGAAGCTGGCACGCCTTCTCAAAGCGCAAGGCCGCTCCCCTCTCCTCATAGCGTGCGATCTTTACCGTCCGGCTGCAATCGAGCAGCTTGCGATATTGGGCAAACAAATTGATCGCCCTGTTTTCACACCGGAAAAAGGTGAAACTGATGTTTTAAAAACGACACGCGAAGCGTTGAAGTGGTGCGACGATCAAAATGGGAATGTGCAGATTTTCGATACGGCTGGTCGGCAGGAAGTGGACGAAGCGCTGCTGGAAGAACTACGTCGCATGAAGGATCTCGTAAAGCCGCAGGAAATCCTGCTGGTTTGCGATTCCGCAACGGGACAACAGGCGGTAAATGTCGCCACAAAATTTCATGAAACGCTGGGATTGACCGGGATTATCCTGACCAAACTCGACGGCGATGCGCGCGGCGGCGCGGCGCTTTCCATGCGGGAAGTGACTCGCCAACCGATCAAATTCGCAGGCACCGGAGAAAAACTGGAGAATTTCGAGGTTTTTTATCCTGATCGGCTTGCAGGGCGGATTTTGGGGATGGGCGACGTGATCGGGCTGGTCGAAAAGGCTGCGGAAGCCATTGATGAAGAGGAAGCTACGCGTCTTGAGAAGAAGCTTCGGACGGCATCTTTTGACCTTGAAGACTTTTTAAGCCAATTCCGGATGCTCAAAAAGATGGGGCCTCTCGAAAATCTGCTTGGCATGATGCCCGGCTTAGGTAATCTAAAAAATTCCTCAATTGACGAGGGTCAACTGAAGCGGATCGAAGCAATAGTGCTTTCGATGACGCCGCAGGAGCGGAAGCGTCCAGATGTTCTGAACGCACGCCGTCGCCAGCGGGTCGCACGCGGAAGTGGTACCAGTGTCACTGAGGTAAATAATCTTCTAATGCGCTTTAACCAGATGCGAAAGATGATGAAAAATGCGGGCAACATGAAGAAAATGATGGCTCAAGCCCGCAGAGCCGGAATCCCAGGATTGAACTAGAAAGAACCGGGCGCAAGCCCACGAAATACCATGGCAGTAGCGATTAGACTTCGACGTGAGGGAACCAAAAACAGTCCGTTTTACCGGATTACTGTTGCCGACCAGCGTTGCCCTAGAGATGGCCGATTTATTGAACTTATCGGCACGTATGACCCAAAAGTCAAAGGTGACAACTTCAAGATCAATCTTGAACGCGCCGATTACTGGGTCAGCAATGGCGCACGCCCTTCTGAAACTGTAAGCAGCATCATCAAAAAGGCGCGGAAGATCGCCAAAAAGGCTGAAACCGCGACCGCATCCTGATTGCGGAAATGGAAGAATTCCTGAAGTTCGTGATTGGGCAACTCGTCGATTATCCCGACGAGGTAGTCATCGCACGAACGGATACGGATAACCGCATCGCCTTTCGCGTGGTGATGCGTCAAACCGACCTTGGCAAGATCATTGGCAAGGGCGGTCATACTATTCATGCCATTCGGAATTTGCTGAATGCCTCTGCTGAGAAGCACGGCAAAAAAGTTACACTTCACATCGTAGAATAATCCCTGCTTCTTTTATGATCCGTAAATTGTCTTTTATCGTTTTTGTTACCACACTTTGTTTTTCCTTCAATGCATGCGAGATGCACCCTGCTTCGCAGACCATAAAGGATGAAAGCAAGCTGGATGCCGAGAAGGCCGAAGCGCTGAATAAAGGTGAGCAGCCTCAGGCGACCGACAAAAATGCAGCGAAATTTTTCCCTGCGAAAAAAACACAATAGCGAAAAGCTATACTCGCCTTTTTTACAGGGCGAGTTGCCGTTTAGGGGCTTGTTTTTCAGATGACGCCGACCTATTTCTAGACCTTTCGCTACACGTGCGGCCAGGCACTCATTACCCTCATGAAAAAAATTATTCTCGGTCTCCTGTTTGTGCTGATTGTCGCTGCGGGGGCCTACTATGTAATCCGTAGTTTTTCCTCCGTCGATCCCGCTGGCTATCTGCCGGAAAATACAGTGGTTTACGCGGACCTTACAAACCTTCCCCGGACCTTGCGTCGCTGGCAGGAAACAGAACTCGCACAAATCGCCGCGGAGCCGGGAGTGCGCGAGTTTCTTAAAATGCCACTCAGCAAACTGGGAGAAGCCGGGAAAAACGAGGCGGAGGAAATTCTGCTCGGCCTCAAGCCTGCCCGCATCTTTTGGGCAATGACATCGCTGGATAGCACAAAGTCTGGATGGATCGGCGGATTCCAATATTACGGAGACGCACAAAATCTGAAAACGGCACTTGCGAGATTACGCCAGGCGCTCGATAACACACACCCTGCTTCGGACATCATCTCATCGCTCTATGAAGGTGTAGAAATTCAAAAATCCCAGCACGGGCACCTCACACTTCTCACCGCAGCTAAAGACCGCTGGTGCCTTCTCGCCAATGATGAGCCGACTCTGCACGACATGCTCGACCGTCTGGCCGGACGTAATAAATCCTCGGCACTCGCCGGAAATGCTGATTTTCAAAAGGGATTGAGCCAGCTACCAAAAGATCCGGATGTAATCGGTTATGTGCAGGTCCAGCCAATACTTAAAACACTCCTCGCGATGGGCAATACCGTCGGGGCGGTGCCGAAGCCGTATCAACTTGAACTGATCAGCAAAGTAAAATCGCTTTCGGCCTCGTTTAAGCTCGATGGGCTCGATCTGCGCGACAGTCTTTTTGTCCAGACCACGCAGCCACTGAGCTCGAGAAAGCTCGATCATCAGACGATGCACTACACGACGGCGGAGACCATTGCTTACTTTGCTTCTGCCGCAAAATGGCCCGCGCTTCAGGATGCCAAAGTCAGCGCATTTATTACTCCGGATATTCTCCGCAATCTTGCCGAGCAACATCTCGATACCGTGAATATGAATGAGGTATTTGGCCCGGAGATCGGCTGGATGTTAACCTGGCCACAATCGAGCTTTCGCCCTGAGCTACTCGTATCGATTCCCGTCGTAAATCCAGACGTGGCCAAAAAACTGATTAAGACGGTATCCGCATCCCTGTTTCCGCAAATGACGGTCTCCGAGACAGCGGATACCAGCTACTACAGCTACCCGAGCGTAAAAAACCCGCTTATCAATCCGACGCTCGCAGTTACAAAAAATTCCCTCCTCTTCGGGCTCGCGGATACAGAAGTCCGCCATGCCGTGGAAAAACCCGCAGGAAGCGCCAATCTCGAAAGCGCGACAAACTTTGCACCTGCGAAAGCGCTTTATCAGCAGGGCAATGAGGCCTTTGGATACTTCGACAGTAAGATGATTTTTGACCGTGGCTATAATGCGCTCAAGCCGGTGCTGACATTTGGCGCTGCTATGATTCCAGGCATGGCGCAATATATCGATACCTCCAAGCTACCGGATTCCGCACTGATCACGAAGCACCTGACCCCGATCACTTTTTACCAGCGCCGCACGGCAGATGGCATTTACATTGAATCCACCGGGCCATTGACGCTTGATCAACTTTTCCTCCTCGGCGGCGGTAGTGGATGGTACTTCACGCCGAAGCATTAAAGCATACGGCAGATTATTAAATCGAGCAGCCAATTTGCTTGCGCAATCCCGCAGGTCAGGTAGATATGATCGCTCACTTTCCAAAGGCTGGATAGCTCAGTCGGTAGAGCAGAGGACTGAAAATCCTCGTGTCGGGGGTTCGATTCCCTCTCCAGCCACCACCCTTTAATGCCCGCAGAGGTCCAGTAATAAAGACTCTGCGGGTTTTTCTTTGGAAATGACAATTTTCTTTCGCACAGTATCGCACAAGCTGGGATCGGCCTCAAAGTGTCCGCCCATTGTCCGCCCGCCCCTGAATATGCTTGGGTATCAATACGAAGCACAAACCCCGACGAATTCCAGTTACTCCACCCCGTCGAGAAGCCCGTGCCATCAATCCTGCAATCCTCGAAAGCGTCGAGCAAAACGGCATTCTGGTACCCCTCCCTTACCCCATTCAGCAGCGCCTAAAATATGCCCGCAATTGGCCGTCAACGGGCCGTCAACGGGCCGTCAACGGGCCCCCTACGGGCCCTCAACGGGCCCCTTTGTGTTGCAAACTGGTTGAATACTGGTTGGACTCCACACTAGAAAATCCCAAAAAACCAAATCACCCACAAAAACACATCCTCCAAACACCGATCCTCTCCAACCCAGCTCAATAAACACTCCCCAGGCTTCCCAAATAACCCAAACCCCATCCAGACCATCCAAGACCCATCCATCCAATCAAATTGTCTGGATCCAATCACGCAGCGCCTAAAATATGGCGGCAATTGATCGAAAACTGGTCTTGCCTATAATGGGCCCCCATTGGGCCTGCAGTGGGCCTGCAGTGGGCCTGTAGTGGGCCTGTAGTGGGCCCCCTTTGTGTTGAGATTTGGTGGGATATTGGTGGGATCACCACCAAATTAACCCCTCCAAATCAATAACTTACAACATTACCTCCACCAATCCGCTAAATCGCTCCTTTTTATGACAAAAATCCGCTCCAAAGCGCCAT
>JBDTJR010000026.1:0-4618 GCA_039935735.1 Chthoniobacterales bacterium
TCGACTATGGTTGCGGAGGTTCTCCGTATCGCTCCCTTTTCAAAGATTCAACCTATCATCGCGCGGACTTCCCCGGTATTCCCGATCTCGATTTTGAATATGGCGAAGATTCCATTCTTCCCGTGAAGGATGAAACCTATGACTTCGTGCTTTCAACGCAAGTCCTGGAACACGTGCGGATTCCAAGTCGCTACCTGAATGAAGCACGACGTGTTTTGCGTCCGAAAGGAAAAATCATTCTCACCACGCATGGATTTTTTGAAGAACACGGTGCGCCCTATGATTACCATCGCTGGACAGCTGAAGGGCTTTGCGATGCGTTGCGCAGATCCGGATTCGAAGTGGATCAGATCCTGAAACTGACTACGGGAGCGCGCGCATTGCTGTTTTTATGGCGGCGTTTTCAACATCTGGTTGTCACCGGTAAAAATTCACGCGCCACCTTCCCTCTTTCCATTGCTAAAAGACTTCTTCGTCTCGATCCCGCAGGGGTTGATCGCTTTTGCGATGCCAATTTTCATTCCAGTCGAATGGTGGATGGCGCTGACAATGGCCATGCGTTATATATCGCCGTGATGATTGTAGCTCATCGTCCTTAATTTTTAATTCATGCGTATTGCCTTTGTTTCCACGATTTATTCCTACCCATGGGGAGGAGCGGATGCCTTGTGGACTGCTTGCGCAGAATTTGCGATTGAACGCGGCGATGATGTACTCATCGCCATCGCCGCAGAGACAGCAGATCACCCGCGAATCCATGAATTGAAAAAGAAAGGGGCTCGAATTCAAATTCGTCGCCCTCTTCCGAAATCAGGAGGCAAACTCTCTATCATTCGCAATCTCCGTTGGAAACTTTCAGGCGGCTCTTCCATGAGAACCGTGTTCGGAGAGTGGAAGCCTGAGCGTATTATTATCAATCAAGGCGGGCCGCTGGATTATATTCACGAAGAGCCCTTGTTAAGCTGGGCGCAGGAAGCAGGCGTTCCCTTCGAACTGATCTGCCAGTCAAACAGCGACATGTTTTCCGTATCGCCTTACTATTTCGACAGCGCGAGGAAGTGGGCGCTTGCTGCGAAAAGATTCTGGTTTGTATCAAAAGCGAATCAAAAACTTACTGAGATTCAACTCGCTCTGAAGTTGCCGAATGCGCGGCAAATCCAAAACCCCATGGAAATAAAAGACGCTCAAATACTTCCATGGCCAGACTCTCCTCCGTGGTCGTTTGCTGTCGTCGCCCGCATGGACACCATTTGCAAAGGCTTTGATATTCTTTTCTCCAGTCTGAAAGAAGTGATGGGCGATAAAAAAGACTGGACCCTTTCACTCTACGGACGAGGGCGCGATGACATTTATTTAAAAGAACTCGCGAAATTCCTCCAGATTGACGACCGCATCAAATTTGCAGGTTACTCCAGCGATGTCCGAGAAATCTGGCGCAAACATCACATACTTCTACTGCCTTCCCGCTGGGAAGGTTGTGCGCTCGCAATGCTCGAAGCGATGGCGTGCGGACGCCCGGTGCTGGCCACTACCGTGGGTGGTGCGGGTGAATGGATTGCAGACGGCATCGATGGCTTTCTTTGCCGGGCGGCAACCGTCGATACATTTTCTTATGCATTGGAGCAGGCATGGAAAAAACGCGCAGAATGGCAGCATATGGGCGAAGCCGCTGCGAGGCGCTTTAACTCACAACAAGACCCAAGCCCTCAAAAGACTTTGCTCGAAAGCATCTAAACCAGATCCTCTATATTACATGCCACATGCTGGGACGTTTACATAAGATACAATCTGCCATTCGCATTTCCGCTGCGCGGATGCAGGGTATTGCCATTGGCACGGATTGCCGGATCGAGTCCCACGTGACATTGCGACGCTCGTGGCTTGGAAATTCTCGGGGCGAGATCCGGATCGATAATGGTGTGGTTTTGGAAAACGGCACACTTCTGGAAACGTACGGAGGAAATATTCATCTCGGTTCCCGCGTTTTCCTCGGCCCCTATACCGTCATTTACGGACACGGCGGTGTGGAGATCGGTGAAAACTCGCTCATCGCCATGCATTGCAGAATCGTTTCCTCCAATCATGCGATCCCTCCTCTCGATACTTCGATTCGCTCGCAGCCCGACATACTGCGCCCAGTCTCCATTGGTCGTGATGTCTGGCTTGGCGCGGGTGTTACCATCCTCGGCGGCGTAATACTCGGCGACGGATGCATCATTGGTGCAGGAGCCGTAGTTACCAAAGATATCCCCGCAGGAGCCATCGCCTATGGCACACCTGCGGTCATCAAAGGATCTCGCTCATAACTTCGTGATCGACCTTAGCGTCATCCTTCCTACTCATAACCCTCATGCGGGGCGTCTTCAACGCACTCTTGAAGGCCTAAAGCAACAGTCCCTCCCCTCGCAAAAATGGGAAACCGTGATTGTTGATAACGCCTCTTCATCTCCTTTAAAGGTCACGGACTTTGCAGATTCGGCCCCTCAAAACTTAAAGATCGTTCTGGAATCCACTCTCGGACTGACTGCCGCACGACGCTGCGGAATCCTGGAAACGGCCGCTCCTATTATCGTCTTTGTGGATGACGATAATATTTTGGCTCCCGACTATCTGGAAAATGTTCTTCATCACTTTGTAGAAAACCCCAAAATCGGCGCAATAGGTGGGCGTTCTTTACCAGAGTTTGAAAAAGAGCCGGAGCCATGGATCAGGGAATTTGACGGTCTCCTTGCATTACGCGACCCGGGAGATACCGCTCAATTCTCCGGCCCGTTGCGCGATCAAAAAACCGAAAAAATCGCCTATCCTTTTTGTGCGCCTGTCGGAGCCGGAATGGCGTTGAGACGGGAAGGACTCAGCAAGTGGCTTGAGACCTTCGATACCAATAAATTTTCCGATCGAAAGGGCGACAAGCTGACATCAAGCGGCGATAATGATCTCATTCTTCACCTTATGCAGTCCGGATGGGAGGTCGCGTATTTTCCCGATCTTGGTCTTACGCATTTAATTCCTGCAGGACGGACAACTTTGGATTATTTAAGTCGATTGAATGAGGGCATTCAGGAATCGTGGATGCGCCTTCTCACTCGTCACCAGATGAATCCCTGGCCTCCTATTTCGAGATGGTCGATGCCGCTGCGAAAAATGAAATCTTGGTTTACTTTTCGCGCATGGGAATCACCTGCCGCGTATGTCCGCTGGCGTGGAACCTGTGGCCACTTTACTGGTCGGGTATAAATTAAAATGAACGCTGCTCTTCAGGAATATCTTAATACCGGCCATATTTCCCGGCGTGATGGCACGCGTGCGAAAATCGACGTCGAGGTGCAACCACCTACCGGCAAGATGCTTCGTGACCTGATTCAAAAATACCAGTGCAAGCACACTCTTGAGGTAGGACTGGGATATGGAATTTCCGCGCTATGGATTATGGGTGGCACGGAAGGAATCCCGGGAACCCACCATATTGCGATGGACCCGCTTCAAGGCTCTTACTTTAACCATGCGGGATTAACCACCTTACGCGAGGCTGGCTACGGAGATCGAGTAACCTTTCACGAGGAAAAATCTTATCTTGTATTGCCTGCCCTCGTAGAGCAGAAGCAGAAAATTGATTTCGCTTTTATCGATGGCTGGCACACTTTTGATTACGCGTTCGTGGATTTCTTCTTTGTCGATAAGCTGTTGCCCATTGGCGGCATCGTGGCTTTCGATGATGCTACATGGTCGCAAGTGCGGCGCGTCCTTCGTTTTGCCATTCTTAATCTTGGATATGAAGTCATCGCTACGGCGGATTCCAATTTTTCACCCCATCCTTTAAAAAAAGGCATCGGCAAAATTTTTGGCCATCCGCAGCTACGTAAATTTGGGGAAAAAATATTTCGTCATGACCTTATGATCTCGGACACTGCACTTGGCATCGCCGCAGGCGCCGTCGCGCTTCGTAAGACCAAAAATGATACACGCGGTGGAAACGACTACATCCCATTTTAATTTGACCAACTCCCTCTACGATACCGGCTTCGTATACATCGCGACAGGAGAGCGCTATGTACAAGAGGCTGCTCAAAGTGCGGCAATGCTGCGACGCCACAATCCCAACCATCGTATCTGTCTCATTACCGACGATACGCGGAACATGGAGCCATTTTGGGATGATCTCGTCATCCTCGAAGCCCCGCATTTTGGTTTCCGCGATAAAATCGAAATGCGTCGTTGCCCTTACCAGCGTTTTGTCTATCTCGATACCGATACGCATATCATCGGCGATCTTTCCGATTTGTTTCTCATGCTCCAGCAGTTCGATGCCTGCGGCGTTCAGCTTTTTGAAGGTCACGATTACCACATCGACGGCATTCCTGATGCTTATTCGGAGACGAATGGCGGCATGCTCGGCTTTCGCAAGGGAATGGAAGTGGATCTCTTCTTTGAGGAATGGCAGCGACTTTACGCGGAGTTTCGCGCGCAGAATGAGGCAGGTGATTATCATTATGCCAATGTGGGTGATCAAAAAAGCCTTCGCGCCGCCTTGTGGAATACAAGACTTCGCTTTGCGCTTGCAGGGCCGGAATTTAATTTCATTCCCTTTCGCATCGATTTCGCATCACTCCCCGTAAAA